>JBKHBA010000227.1:0-4501 GCA_046542595.1 Bacteroidales bacterium
CCTGGTATAAGAAACAAGCCATTGTTTGTCCCGGCTGAATGATTTGTTCACATTGAGGAATGCCACGAGCCTGGTATCATTATTAATCTTAAAAGGCCTGATAACTGTTTCCACCACCCCCGGCACATCACTGATGACTGCTTCTATCTCTTCAGGCTCAACCCTGAAGCCCCTTATCTTAAGCTGCTTATCCACCCGGCCAAAAAACTCAATATTGCCATCCGGCATCCACCGTGCATAATCGCCGGTCCTGTATATTATTTCTCCCCTGTTAACCGGGTTCTCAATGAATTTCTCCTCATCAAGGTCTTTCCTGTTAAGGTAACCCTTTGATACACCATCGCCTCCGACATACAATTCACCTCTTACACCAACAGGCAGAAGGTTCATATTCTTATCGAAGATATATGCTGTTGAATTGCTTACAGGCTTACCGATGGGTATGTTACTTGTAAAGTCGCGGTCGATATGGTAAATTGTTGAGAAGGTTGTATTCTCGGTCGGGCCGTAACCATTGAGCACCTTTAAGTCAGGGTTACTATTCCTTACTTTATTGATATGTGGTGCCGAGAGCACGTCACCTCCCACAAGCAGGTAATCCAGGCCGGAGAATATTCCGGCACCCTGTTCAGCAATCTGCGTGAATAACCCTGATGTGAGCCAGAGTATTGATATATCATTATCCTTCAACTCTTTACCCAGCAGGCCGGGATCCAGTATTGTATCCTTATCAACCATATATAATGATCCCCCGTTAAGGAGTGCCGCCCATATTTCGAAGGTTGTTGCATCAAAAACAAGGGCACCGGTCAGCAATATCCTGATATCGCTGTTAAGCTCAATCCATTCGGGATTTATCACCAGCCTTGATACACTGTACTGCCTTATCAGGCTGCCCTTGGGTTTACCCGTTGTACCCGAAGTGTACATTATATAAGCAAGGTCGGACGAGCTGTTGACTGTTTCAGGGTTGTAGTCTTCACCTTCATACCTGTCTCCTTTGCCAATGATTATCTTCTGAACACCACCCAGGTTATAATCACTGTATTTTTCCTGTACCAGGGCCAGGTCCGCACGGCAGTCCTCAAGGATATATTCCACCCTGCTGCCGGGGTACTCGGGATCAACCGGCACATAGGCGGCTCCGGCTTTTAATATTGACAGTATCCCTATTATTGCTTCAGCCGACCTGTCGGCATAAAGAACAACAGGAGTGTCTGGACCTGCACCTTTCGACCTCAGATGATGAGCAAGGCTGTTGGCCCGTCTGTTCAGTTCTGTGTATGTCAGCTTTTCACCTGCATACACAAGTGCTGTCTTATCGGGGAAGCGATCAACCTGTTGTTCGAACAGGCCTGCTATTGTCTCATCCCTCGGGTATTCAACCGAGGTATCGTTAAATTTCATTATTAATTCCCTGTCATCCTCCGATATGATAGCAGCCTCATCAATATCCATATCAGCATCAGCGGTCAGTGTAGCGGCAAGAGTAATGAAGGCATCCCTCATTAAGCGGACTGTCTCATGGCTAAAGATCTCATCGCTGTATTCAAGCTCTCCTTCAATAACATTTCCATTCTCCCACATATACAGCGTTATATCAAAGGGCGACACGGTATCTCTCTCAACTATCCTCTCCACTGAAGCGTCATTTATTTCAAAGGGGGTATTAATATTATTCTGCCATGCAAAGCTTACCTGGAAAACAGGATTGACATTTGGAATACGCACGGGTTTGATAATATCCACTATCTCTTCAAAAGGAAGATCCTTATGTCTGATTGCCTCCAGTATATTGGTATTTGTCCGGTCAATCAAGCTGTTCAGGCTCATCCCTTCATCTGGTTGCATCCTTACAACCAGCGTATTGACAAACATACCGAATACCGATTCCAGCGATGAATGGGGCCTGTCAGACATGGGCGTACCAATACAGTAATCTCTCATACCTGACAGTTTCTGGAGCAGGACACCGAAAACTGACATAAGCACTGAATGCAGGCTCGCATTTCTTTTTTCTGCCAGCTGCCGCAGCCTGTCCGATAATGAGGTACTAAACCGTAGCGTCTGCTTACCGCCCGTATTATACATTGTCTCAGGCCTTTTCCTGTCGGCCGGCAGATCGAGCACTGTGCCTGTACCATTGAGCTTTTCCGCCCAGTATTCTTTAAGCGCGGTCTTATCTCCCCTGTTCTTATTCTCCTCCTCCCATGCAGCAAGATCATACTGCTGAAACAAGGGTACCTGGCAGGTCCATTCCTCACCCCGGGCAATCGTGTTATATGAATCCTGGAGGTCATGTATAAGTACATTCCATGACCACCCGTCGAATATTATATGGTGAACATTTAAGTGAAAGACATAATGATCAGGGGCCACCTTCATCAGGCAGGCCCTGTAAAGCGGACCTTCCTTAAGGTCGAACGCAGTTCTCGAGTCTTCAACAATTAGCTCATCCACTTTTTTAAGCGCCTCATCCACAGGAAGGGATGAATAATCTTCAAATACAATTTCAGGCTTGTGCCGCAGTATATCAATAAAAGGCTTACCACCGGCCTCATTGACTACTGAAAAGATGGTGTAGTTCTTATTGAATACTGATTCCAGTGCCTGCTCAAATGCATCCCTGTCGAATACACCCTTAAACCTGTAACTTATGGGGATATTATATGCGACAGTTGCTGGATTAAGCATACATATTGTCCATATCCTCTTCTGGTTGACTGTCAGGGGCAGGTCTATCTCTGCTTCATTATGCGTGAGCTTAAGCTTGCTTTCAGTTGCATTGCCCCTGCCGGGTAGCAGCCCTGACAGCGATCTTACTGTTGGGTTCGATACCAGGTCTACAAAAGTGAGCCTCAGGCCAAAGGCTTCTTCAATCCTGTTAAGCAGGCTCAGCACAAGTAGTGAGTTTCCGCCTGCCTCGAAGAAGTTCTGATCCGGCTTAATGTTCTTTATACGAAGCACATCCTGCCATAGTGATAAGAGCTGTTCCTCATCAGCTGTCAACTCCCTGTCTTCCTGCTCCATATACTGGTCATGCCCGGCCATCAAGGGATCATAGACAAGAGATTTCTTATCTATCTTACCATTCAGTGTCCGCGGGAATTCATTCATCACCATAAACAGGGAGGGTATCATGTAGGCCGGTATTTCGTTTTCCAGGCTCTTAACTATTGCATCCCTGTTAAACTCAAATGACTCGTTAACATTGAGGAAGCCTACCAGCCTTTCATCATCATCGCTGAATCTATGCAGTTTAACCACTGCTTCCTTAACATCATCAATCCTTCCCAGGTGATATTCAATCTCGCCCGGTTCTATCCTGTAGCCATGGAACTTTATCTGGTTATCATTTCTCCCGTATATTTCAAGGAGGCCCTTATTATTGATCCTTCCCTGGTCACCGGTCCTGTATACAGGTTTATCATCCATGAGGATGAATTTCTCCCTGTTCAGGTCTTCCCTGTTATGATAACCCCTGCTGACTCCCAGTCCGCCTATACACACTTCACCCACCGCACCAACAGGCTGCTCCTGTTCGCCGTTAAGTATATGTATTGTTGTGTTATCTACCGGTGTGCCTACAAATATTTCATTATGATCACTTACCTGCTGGCATGTCGACCATACGGTTGTTTCGGTTGGACCGTACATATTCCAGAGGCTGCCGACCAACGGTATCAGGCTCTTTGCCAGGTTTGGCTGCAGTGCTTCGCCCCCGCATAATGCCTTCAGTGAACTGTTACCTTTCCATCCGCTGCCTGTCAGCAGCGACCAGGTAACAGGAGTGGCCTGCAGCACGGTAATATCCTGCTGGTCCACCAGCCTGGCCAGCAGGTCGGCATTGGCACCGTGCTCATTATCAGCAATAAATATGAAGGCGCCCACTGACAATGGAAGGAATATCTCCAGTACTGAAATATCAAAAGAGAGTGTGGTTACTGCCAGCAGCCGGTCTTCAGGAACCAGTCCCGGTGTCCTGGCCATGCTGCTTATAAAATTAGCCACAGCCTCATTATGCACCTTTACCCCCTTGGGTTTACCGGTGGAACCGGAGGTATATATTATATACGCCAGGTCATCCTTACCGATCTTAATCCCCGGATTTTCCTTTCCATACTCTGAAATATCTTTCTTTTCCCTGTCAAAAACAATGGTACTGATATCCCGGTCAGCAAACCTGCCGGCAAATTTTTCCTCAACAACAAGGAATGATGCCCCTGAATCCGAGAGCATATAAGCAAGCCGGTCATCAGGGAAGGCAGGATCGAGAGGCAGGTATACAGCACCTGCCTTCATAATACCAAGCAGGGCTGTTAACATATCTATATTCCTCTCCAGGCTTATGCCTGCCACATCACCTTTCTTAAGTCCCTTACCGAGCAGGTAGCGTGCAAACATATTAGCCTCACTGTTAAGCTGCCTATAGCTCAGCCTGTTACCTTCAACATCCTCAACCGCTATCTTATCAGGATAACTATCCACTGTCTGCTCAAAG
>JBKHBA010000228.1:0-4490 GCA_046542595.1 Bacteroidales bacterium
AGCCTATCCTTTCAGCCAGCGCCCTTGCATATTTTACCGTTTCCTCCATGGATATACCTGCAACCGGTACGAGCGGACAAACATCGGTTGCTCCCATACGGGGATGCTGTCCCTGGTGTCGCGACATATCTATCAGTTCCGATGCTGTCTTAACGGCATTGAAGGCAGCCTCCACCACCTCCTCCGGCGGTCCTACAAAGGTCACCACCGTCCTGTTTGTATCCCTTCCCGGATCAACATCAAGAAGCTTTACTCCTTCAACACTTTCAATGGAGTCGGTGATGCTTTTTATCACTGACATATCCCTTCCTTCACTGAAATTAGGAACACATTCAATTATCTGTTTAGCCATAGTGTATTAAAAATTTTATTATCAAATAATCACATATTTCTTACTGTACTTTTTTCCGGCTCACTGCATTGTCAGGACAGTGTATTTATCTCTCAGCCTGTGCTAGCCGTCAGCCGTAGTTTTCTCCCAGCATGACCTATCAGCCGTCCCCTTTTTTCTCTCAAGCTGTGCTAGCCGTCAGCCGTAGTTTTCTCTCAGCACCTGTTACCAGTCAGCCGCAGTTATCACTTCCCCACCCAGTATCACGGTATCCACCAGCTTACTGCCATAGGCATAAGGCAGGAACTCAAAGGAGGGGATTTCTTTTGTGATAAAGACATTTCCCACCTTGCCTTTACAGACAGACCCGTGCGTCCGGGACAGTCCCATTGCACCGGCACCGTTAAGTGTCACAGCGTTCAATGCCTCTTCAGGCAGCATTCTCAGCTTTATACATGCCAGCGACATAATAAATTTCATATCGCCTGAAGGTGATGAGCCCGGGTTATAATCACTGGCCAGGGCAAGCGGCAGGCCGCTCTCTATCATCTTTCTTGCCGGCGGGTCCACCATACCCAGGAAAAAGGATGCCCCTGGCAGCAAGGTTGGCATTGTATCACTGTTTTTAAGTGCTTTAATCTCCTCATCACCTGTAAACTCGAGGTGGTCCACTGAAAGAGCATCATACATGACACCTGTCTGTATACCACCTGAATATGCCAGTTCGTTGGCATGTATCTTGGGTCTCATCCCATGCTTGATGCCCGCCATAAGTATTCTTGCTGTCTCTTCCGGGGTAAAAAAACCCTTGTCACAGAACACATCAATAAAATCGGCCAGTCCCTCCCCTGCCACTGCAGGTATCATCTCGTTAATGATAAGGTCCACATAAGCTGTGCGATCAGTTCTGTATTCAGCTGGCACGGTATGAGCACCAAGGAAGGTGGATCTGACTGTAAGAGGACTTGTCTCCTTTATCCGCCGTATAACCCGCAGCATTTTCAGTTCAGCCTCTGTTGTAAGGCCATAACCGCTTTTTATCTCAACAGCGCCGGTACCCAGTGATATAATCTCATTAACCCTTCGCATCGACTGTTCATAAAGCTCATCTTCAGATGTTTGCTGCAACAGCCTTGATGAATTCAGTATGCCTCCCCCTCTCTTTGCAATTTCCTCGTATGACAGCCCCTTTATCTTGTCGCGGTACTCAATCTCACGGCTACCGGCATATACTATATGAGTATGCGAGTCACAATACGAAGGCAGGACAAAGCGCCCAGTAGCATCTATGATTAGCGGACCTTTAATATCGCCGGGGTAGCTGTTCATGGCTCCGAATGAATCGATAACGCCGTCTTTGATATACAGCCAGGCATTATCAATGGTTTTTATATCAGCCATATCAGCTCCGGCAGCCTTCTCACGAGGTATATTCTCTGCCTGTACAAGTCCTTTAATATTCCTTATGATAAGTTCTCCCATACCTGCTTCTTTTAGTACAGCTAAGGTAATAAATATTTTTTCTTATTTTTGGAAATCACTTAAAACGAACCTTTACTCCTATGAAAAGAACCATTACTCTTCTTCTTGTACTAACAAGCTGTCTGTCTGTATTTTCACAGGATGAAAATATAAAAACAGGATGGAACCTGGGTGGCGTACCCGCAATAACCTACAGCACCGATCTGGGATTCCAGTACGGTGTTGTGCTTAACCTATTTGACTATGGTGACGGATCACGGTATCCGTCTTATAATCAAATGTTCTACTTTGAAGTATCAAGGTTTACCAAGGGCAGCAGCACATACAGGATAATGTTTGATTCCGAATCGCTAATACCCGGCATTAGCATAAGCTCCGACCTGGCTTACCTTACGGACCAGGCATATGACTTTTATGGCTTTAACGGATATGAAGCCGTGTATAATGAAGAATGGACTGACAGCGACCTGGATGCAGGTGTTTACAAAACAAGAATGTTTTATAATACTGACAGGAAGCTGTTCAGGTTTAAGAATGATATCAAGGGAAGCCTGGCCGGTGAAAATTTCCAGTGGAATGCCGGACTGGAGCTCAAGAATTTCGTTTTTGGTCCGGTTGATGTAGAAAAACTTAATAAAGGCAAGGAGGAGAACCTGCTGCCTGATGTTGAGGGGCTATATGATAAATATATCGACTGGGGACTAATCGGTCCCGGAGAGGCAGACGGGGGTTTTATAACCACAATCAAAGGAGGCATAACATATGACAGCCGCGATTTCAAGGCCAACGCCATGAAAGGTATATGGGTTGAAACAGGTATTGAAGCTTCTCCCTCCTTTATCAGTGATGAAGGATTTGCAAAATTCTTTGCCATTTACAGGCAGTATTTTACCATTATCCCCGGGGATCTTTCATTTGCCTACAGGCTGGGTTACCAGACAACAATAGCAGGTGATGTCCCCTGGTATCACCAGAACCAGATAATAACATCTGTACTTACCGGGACCACATCAGAGGGACTGGGAGGCAGCAAGAACCTGAGGGGTATCTTGCGAAACAGGATTATTGGTGACGGGCTGTTCTATGGAAATGCCGAATTCAGGTGGAAAGCCATCAGGTTTAAGCTTATAAACCAGAATTTCTATATTGGTTTTGTAGGCTTCGGAGATTTTGGAAGGGTGACTGACAGGATAGATTTTGAAATACCTGACCAGGAAACCATGGGTTCAGATCAGCAGGATGACTATTTCAATCCGGGTGCAGAAAAAATGCATATAAGCACCGGACTGGGACTGAGGGTTGTTATGAACCAGAACTTCATTATATCAGCCGACCTGGGAAAGGCCCTGGATGAGCAGGATGGCAACATAGGCTTCTATATAGGTCTTAATTACCTTTTTTAGGAGATTACCCTGAAAAAAGAAGACGGTAATATTGATTCCTGCACAGCCTTAATCAACACAACACACTCAGTCGCAGTCCTCAAAGCTCTTATTATACTGTTCAATAGCCTTCTCACTCATTCCCATGCTTGAGAACCCGCCGTCATGGTACAGGTTTTGCATTGTCACCTTCCTGGTAAGATCTGAAAAGAGCAGGCATATATAGTCAGCAGCTTCTTCAGCGCTTGCATTGCCAAGGGGCGACATCCTGTCAGAGAAATCGAGCAGGGAGTCGATTCCTTTTACACCGCTCCCGGCTGTTGTAGGGGTAGGTGATTGTGACACTGTATTAACCCTTACCTTTTTATCCCTTCCGTATACATAGCCGAAACTGCGGGCAACAGATTCCAGCAGTGCTTTTGCATCACCCATATCGTTATAACCGGCCAGGGTACGCTGTGCAGCAACATATGTAAGAGCAACAACCGAGCCCCATTCATTTACCGCATCCATATGATAGGCGGTCTGCAGTATCTTATGAAAGCTCAGGGCCGATATATCCAGTGTCTTGCTGAAATTAGGATAATTGATATCTGTATAAGGTATACCCTTCCTTACATTGGGCGACATGCCTATTGAATGCAATACAAAATCAATCTTACCATTAAATTCCTGCAGTGCCTTTTCAAAAAGTGTCTTCAGCTCGTCTGTACTGGTAGCATCGGCAGCTATAACCTTGCTGCCTGTCTTAGCAGCCAGTTCATCTATTGTTCCCATCCTGATGGCAACACCGGTATTGGACAGTATAAACTCAGCTCCCTGTCTGTGTGCTGCCAGGGCCACCTGCCATGCGATGGACTTATCATTCAGGGCACCGAAGATTATGCCCTTTTTACCTTTTAAAAGATTCTCTACCATAATTTATTTTTTTTGGTAATAAATGCAGGCGGCCTGCCACCGTAGACCTAACCCACTCCTTCAATAAGCTCCCTGGCATTATCCAGCGAGGCCCTGGTAATTTCATTACCGCTCAATAAACGCGCCACCTCATTCAATCTCTCTTCCTTATTCAACAATCTGATACGGGTAATGGTTGAATCAGCCTCATCTTCTTTATATACATAGTAATGCATTGTGGCATGTGCAGCCACCTGCGGCAGATGTGTTATATTTATCACCTGCATCTTCTGACCCATTGATGACAGTATATTACCCACTTTTGTTGCCACCTCACCTGAAACCCCAGCATCTATCTCGTCAAAGATTATGGTAGGCAGGCTTTTATTATCCGTCAG
>JBKHBA010000229.1:0-4488 GCA_046542595.1 Bacteroidales bacterium
CCGGAACGTAATAAATATGTGTGCCAATAACTACCTTGGCCTTTCGAGTCACCCCGAAGTGCTGAAGGCCGCACATGAAGGGCTTGACAAAAGGGGCTACGGCATGTCGTCGGTACGATTTATATGCGGCACACAGGATATACACAGGGAGCTAGAAGACAGGGTAACAGAGTTCCTGGGCACTGAAGACACCATTCTTTTCCCCTCATGCATGGATGCCAATGCGGGTGTTTTTGAAGCCCTGCTTACCAGCGAGGACATAATGATATCTGACAGGCTGGTTCATGCCTCAATAATCGACGGCATGAGGCTTTGCAGTGCCGAGCACGATACCTTTAAGCATTCCAATATGCAGCACCTGGAACAGAAACTGCAGCTGCATGCCGACAAGAGGATAAAAATGGTTATCACCGACGGTGTCTTCTCTATGGATGGCGACCTGGCAAAGCTGGACGAGATGGTTGATCTATGCGAGAAATATGATGCCCTGCTCTTTGTTGACGACTCCCACTCATCAGGCTTCATTGGCAAAACAGGCAGGGGCACACATGAGCATTACGGCGTGATGGGCAAGATAGATATCATTACCACAACCTTCGGCAAAGCCCTGGGCGGAGCATCAGGAGGATGCGTCTCCGGCAGGAAGGAGATAGTGGAGATGTGCCGGCAGAAAGCAAGGCCCTACCTCTTCTCCAATACCATATCACCGGTGGTGGTGGCAGGTGTGCTCAAGGTCTTTGATATACTTTCAGGCAGCACCGAGAGAAGGGATAAGCTGGAAGATAATACAAAATTCTGGAGGAAAGGCCTGCAGGATGCCGGCTTTGTACTGAAAGAAGGTGACAGTCCTATTGTACCCGTTATGCTGTTTAATGCCAAGCTGGCACAGGACTTCTCGAAAGATCTTTTTGAACTGGGCATATATGCCATAGGCTTCTTCTACCCTGTTGTACCGAACGGGCAGGCACGCATACGTACCCAGATATCAGCCGGCCATGACAAGCACCACCTCGAAAAAGCACTTGATGCCTTTAAGAAGGTAGGAGAGAAACATGGTATTCTCGGGCTCAGCAAGCAGGAGATAATTGAGAAATACGGACTGTAATAACAGTGCTGCTTTCTTTGCAGGCACCAATAATTATGGTATCAGCTGCAGGAATTAAGCGGAAGCTTAGTTCCTGCAGCCTGTTTATTATATCAGTATTTAATCCTCCAGTGCAACAGTATATTCGGATCTTACCTGCGGGTTACTCTCGGATATTGCGGTAAGCGTAATGGCCGCTTCACCCGTCCCTTCATTTTCACGACCGAAATACACGGGCACATCAAACTCCTCCCCGTTCCTGACAGCTATCAGCTCATTTTCAAGACCTGCCGTCCATCCACTGCCTTCCACGCTCAGCTTAAGCCTGTAAATATCATAAGCTGTATTATCATTTACATCATCAGTGTGGATGTCACCGTCAATATCAGCGGCACTGCCTGTATTGCTGACAGTAAAGGTTTGCACTCCCCTGTCTTCCACCTTCACAGGCTCGCCGGATGATTCAACTGCAACACCTCTCTGGTGCGGACCCCGGCCGTCGAGTGAACGTACAGCCACGGTATAGCTGCGTATACCATCATCATCCCTGTGCAGGTCAATAATATAAAAATGCAGGCTGTTAGGCTCATCAACATATTCAAACTCACTGCCTGAGCGGAGTCCGGCATGGAACAGTGCATCATTAAGCTGCCGGTAATCGGCTATTGTCCTCATCACCTCCGTACCGTCAGGCCTAACAAAATCAACCATATCAATATCTTCTGGATGGGCGTCAATAACCCAGTTAAAGCAGTTGAACTGGTTGGGACCGCCATTCCTGCTTTCCCTGTCCTTATTCTTCGCCAGCAATACACCGTTATCCGGCACAAAGGAATCATACCCTATACGCTGTATCACCTCCATGGAATAAAAGTCATAAGGTACCAGTCCCTGAGACAGCGGGTTCTCGGCAGGATCCTCAACGGGAGTGCGGTCATGAGGCTCTTCACCGTCAAGCCTTACAATAAGTCCGGCATAGGTCCCGGGCAGAGGCTCCACCGCCCTCGATGTGATACGGGCCACTGCCAGTCCCGATTCAGCCAGCCCTTCCCTGCTCAGCTGTATTACCTGCTCTTCTTCTATAAAACCATTAACCATCCTGTTGCGCAGCATCAGTCCCGCAGGCATGGCTGCCCCCATTGTTGGCGGCACCACCCACCGCATATGGGGTCCGCCCGGACCGTTAAAACAGCCCCTGTCCATCATATCCCAGGTACCCGCTCCGACCCGACGGTATGGCTCAACATAAGGGTTATTGGCATTATCGCCTATCCTGAAAGCAAAGTGACCCAGCTCATGTGTTATGGTGCCCGAGTTTTCACCCTGCCGTATGGATGACAGTCCCCACTGCATCATCCCGGCCTTCCATGATGTCCAGTCGACATAACGCGTAGGCACCCATCGTGGCTTTGTGGTATCAGGGTTACCCCACTCTTCAGGTATCTCGTCCTTCATGAATTTCATCTCACCAAACTCCTGCCATACACCTGTCTCGTCATAGCCGGCATATATACGCAGTATGGCATCATAATCAGATTTTATATCACCCACATCAGCCTTCCATAAAGAATCAACATCAGGCTCCATACGGCTGCTTGCCACTGAGCCGTCAGGTGTATAGGTATGCTGGTCATGTTCATTAAGTCCGTACTCCCAGTGCGGCTCCGGCATACGGTACGGTCCGAAGGGATCAAGGGCAGTGATCCCGAATTTACCCCTCGACTGCTCCATCCAGTACCCGTTGATCGTCTGCCCGTGATTTACTTCCGATGGCTTAAGCCAGAAATCGGAATAAAACTGTGGCACATCCTCACGGTCCACCGGATCTATCTGTGGGTTGCCAAACAGGTCTGAGTGCTTTGGCTGTGTAATTACAAAGGGCTGGTCGGAAAAGTCAACGGCCACCAGTGCCATCTTAAACTCACGCTCAGGAACAAGGGAAGGATCAGCCCAGTTCTGTCCGGGTATAGGAGTATAATCATCCCATGTCATATCATCCTGATCCTGCACAATCTGCGGATCAATGGGAGGAGGCAGTATGCCACCTGTCTCATCCTCCAGCTTGCCTGTATTGCACGACTGTATTATTAAGGCCATTATCAATACCACCGTAAAAACCGGCATATATACTCTCATGTGTTTAATTCTTTTAATCATAACCATAAGTGTTTTTATTTTTCTCTCAGAGCAATAATTGCCCATTATTTACTTTTCTCTCACCAAAAGAACTATAATTTTACAACTATAAGCTGTGATAAACAATGATTTATTAAATATAATAGCCATAAAGGCCTGCTTTTAACATTTTTTAAGTGCCCCATTGAGCGGGGTTCTTTACAGTTTTCTGCAGCGCCCACCCGCTTAATATATGTAAATAAGCGTTTATTCCTTTCCTAAAAACCTGATAAAAATATTGGTTTATTAATCGCCGAAATAGTACATTCGCAGTCGTTAATTACCGACTCGCTTATTCAGAAGTATTTCAGAACGAAAAGGACCGGCATTAATTTATGAATGCAGGTTATCATGCTGAGTCAAAAGAATTTGTAATAAAGAACAATTATGTATAAAGAATTTAAGGAACACCTTCAGACGGAACTGTCCAGGATCAGTGAAGCAGGATTATACAAAAAAGAGAGAATAATAGGCTCGCCGCAGGCAGCAGAGATAGAGCTGACGGACGGAAGCCGCGTACTTAACTTCTGCGCCAATAACTACCTGGGACTGTCAAATAGCCCGGAGCTTATTGAGGCAGCCAAAGAAGCACTGGACACTCACGGTTACGGTATGTCATCGGTCCGTTTTATTTGCGGCACCAGCGATCTTCACAAGGAGCTGGAAGATAAGCTATCGGCTTTTTTCGGCACTGAGGACACCATTTTGTATGCTGCATGCTTTGATGCCAACGGCGGACTGTTTGAGCCGCTGCTCACCAGTGAGGATGCCATCATCTCCGATTCGCTCAACCACGCATCCATCATTGACGGGGTAAGGTTGTGCAAGGCCAAACGCTACAGGTATGAGAATGCTGATATGGAAGACCTGGAGAACAGGCTGGAGGCAGCGCAGGAACAAAGATTCAGGCTGATAGTCACCGACGGTGTCTTCTCTATGGACGGTAATGTTGCTCCGCTGGACAGGATACTTGAGCTTGCCAGCCGGTATAATGCCATGGTGATGGTTGACGAGTCCCATTCAGCCGGTGTGGTAGGCAATACAGGCAGGGGTGTTACCGAGCTTTTTGATGTTAAGGGACAGGTAGAGATTATCACGGGCACCCTGGGTAAGGCTTTCGGAGGAGCCATAGGCGGTTTCACCACGGGCAAAAAGGAGATTATTGACATGCTGCGCCAGCGCTCACGTCCCTACCTGTTCTCCAACTCAATACCTCCCCTGGTGGCTGC
>JBKHBA010000230.1:0-4486 GCA_046542595.1 Bacteroidales bacterium
ACGCAGTAAGGTAATGACTGAAGACCTGGAGATACCGGAATTTACACTTGATGGTTTTGATGATGTATTCAGGATAACGGGTGAGACACTGCTGGAGGAGTTAGAGGAAGCATATTCATATGCAGGTACTGATGGCACGGTAATAATAGTCAATTCCAACAGGATGGCCAATAAGTATAACCAGGGTATACGCAACAGGATACTTTACCGCGAAGAGGAGATCTCAGCAGGTGATATGATCATGATTGTTAAGAATAACTATTTCTGGGTAAGTGATGAGGAAGATCTTGACTTTATTGCCAACGGTGATATTGCACGTATAAAGAAGGTACTGAGGAAAGAGGAGAGGTATGGACTCAGGTTTGCCGATATGGTACTTGATTTTATAGATTATTCGGTGGAACTGGAAGTAAAGGTACTGCTTGATACCCTGGCTTCTGAAACAGCATCACTGCCGGGTGACCGGAACAGGATGCTCTACCAGAGTGTCTATGAGGATTACATGCAGCTGAGTACAAAGAAGAAAAGGTATGAGGCCGTAAAGAATGATCCTTACTTCAATGCCATGCAGATTAAGTTTGCCTATGCCGTCACCTGTCATAAAGCCCAGGGAGGCCAGTGGGAAAGGGTCTTTATAGATCAGGGTATGTTCAACAGGCAGGAGCCAACGCTTGACTACCTGCGCTGGCTGTATACAGCTGTAACCAGGGCTACAGGCAGGCTTTACCTGGTAAACTTCCTTCCGGCTTTTTTCCCGGACAACTAATCTCCTATAATCTTAACCAGGACCCTTTTTCTGCGTTTACCGTCAAATTCACCATAGAATATCTGCTCCCATGGTCCGAAATCGAGCTTGCCTTCTGTTACTGCCACAACAACCTCCCTTCCCATAATTGTCCTTTTAAGGTGGCCGTCGGCATTATCTTCAAAACCATCATTGTGCCTGTATTGATCATATGGTTTTTCTGGGGCAAGTCTCTCCAGCCACTGCTCAAAATCATTATGCAGTCCGGGTTCATCATCATTGATAAAAACGCTGCTGGTGATATGCATGGAGTTAACAAGCAGGAGACCTTCCTTTATACCACTCTCCTCGAGCACACTGTTAACTTCCGGTGTAATGTTTATAAGCTCTCTCCGGCTTTTTGTATCAAACCATAATTCCTTTTTGTGTGATTTCATAGCTTTGAGTTTTTTGATTTGCAATTATCTGACCGGACCTATACCTCTGTAATGACAGGCTTGTCGCCGCCTGTTTAATGGCATTGATCAGACTTTTATAATGTCTTTGATAAGCATATCTATCTTCCTGTCCAGTTCAGCTTCTTTCTTTTCATAATCCTCCCGCCTTGCAAGCCTGTCATTGACACTGAAATAGAACTTTATTTTCGGTTCTGTGCCTGATGGACGCACGGAAACAATGCTTCCGTCTTCAAGCAGGAACTGCAATACATTGCTTTTTTCCAGTTCGATAGGATCTTCGCTATTGCTTACAAGGTCTTTTGACAGCCCTGACAGGTAGTCATCCATCCTCACCACCCTTGAATTATTGATCATTGCGGGCGGATTATCCCTGAAGCCGGTCATCATGCCATTTATCTGATCGGCTCCCTCTTTTCCTTTCCTCACTATTGTTTCGAGTCTTTCCCTGTACAGCCCGTGTTCATAATAAATGTCCACCAGTATATCAAATAATGTTTTCCCCCTGCAGGCAGCCCAGGCTGCAACCTCAGAGATAAGAGCACATGATCCAACTGCATCCTTGTCCCTTACATAATCGCCGGGAAGGTAGCCGAAGCTTTCCTCTCCTCCTCCTATATACTTTTTCTTATTCTCCAGTTTTTTCATCAGGCTGGCAAAATATTTAAAACCGGTAAGCACATCATAGCATTCCACACCGTTTTTTTCTGCTATCTGTGACAGCAGGCCGGAGGTTACTATTGTTTTTATAATATACTCATTTCCCTTAAGCATATCCTTTTCTTTCATCTGCCCGCTTATATACCAGGTCAGTATGGCGCCGGTCTGGTTGCCGTTGAGCAGGACATACTCCCCGGACCTGTTTTTTACGGCCACACCCAGCCTGTCGCCGTCAGGATCAGTGGCCATAACAATATCGGCATTATATGTGACAGCCTTATCCAGAGCCATCTTCAAGGCTTCAGGCTCTTCAGGGTTAGGTGATTTTACAGTGGGAAAAAGGCCATCAACCTTATCCTGTTCCGGTACACCAATAATATTGGTAAAACCAAATTTCCTGAGGGCTGCCGGTATTATCTCCACGCCTGTGCCGTGGATGGGGGTGTACACTATGGGCATATCATGTTTTTCCCTTATGGAGCCCGGGTTAAGACTGACTTTTTTTACTGTGTCTATAAAGAGCCTGTCAATCTCTTTTCCTATGCTTATTATATTCTTACCCGGACCGTCAAACTTTATCTCAGATACAGAACTGATCTTTCTTACCTCTTCAATAATATTTTTGTCGTGAGGCGCCGTAACCTGGCCGCCGTCTTCCCAGTAGGCCTTATAGCCGTTGTATTCAGGGGGATTATGGGAGGCAGTGATAATGACACCTGCCTGGCAACCCAGGTGGCGTATGGCAAAGGAAAGTTCGGGTGTTGGCCTCAGCGACTCAAAAAGATATACTGTGAAGCGGTTTGCCGAGAAGATGCCAGCCACTATCTCCGAGAATGACCTGCTGTTATTCCTGCAGTCGTAGGCAATGGCCACCCTGATCTCCCTGCCGGGAAAATTCTTCAGCAGGTAATTGGAGAGTCCCTGCGTTGCCATGCCAGTAGTATATTTATTCATCCTGTTGGTTCCTGCACCCATCACACCCCTCAGTCCGCCCGTGCCAAACTCAAGGTCGCGGTAAAAAGCGTCGACCAGCTTTTTCTCATCATTTTCCATCATGTCCAGAACTTCCTTCCTTGTTTCCTCATCATATTCACTACCCGTCCAGGCCCTTGCCTTTTCGTATATTTCATCAAACTTTTCTTTCATCTTTGCTGTTTTATTCTTTTAATACATTCCTCCAGGCTTTCCTGCCATGAAGGGATACTTATGTTATAAGTTTTTTTTATTTTATCAAGGCTGAGCACTGAGAATTTCGGTCTTTCAGCCGGCAGCGGAAATTCAACCGTGCTGACGGGATTAATTTTAATATCCAGTCCTTCAATCTTTTTAATCTCCCTGGCAAACTCATACCAGCTGCAATGGCCTTCGTTGCTGTAATGGTAGATACCGGGGATAAAGCGGTCTTCATCCCTGATGCTGAGCCCTGTTATCCTGATAACAGCCGATGCCAGGTCGGCAGCCCATGTAGGTGTACCAACCTGGTCGTTAATGACATTTATCTCATCCCTTTCCGCTGCCAGCCGCATTATTGTCTTTACAAAATTGCCGCCGTACTCAGAATAGAGCCATGATGTTCTTATAATAACTGACAGCGGGTATGACAGGGCATATTCTTCTCCCTTCTGTTTACTTTTTCCGTAAACAGACAGTGCGCCCGTTTTGCTGTCTTCCCTGTAAGGTGTTTTACTTTTACCTCCAAAAACAAAATCAGTGGATATATGTATAAGCTTCATGTCCGGAACAATGCCGGCAGCCTTTATAATGTTTTGTACGGCAGTGGCATTGACGGCGAAAGCATTAGCCTCATCATTCTCCGCCCTGTCGACGGCAGTATAGGCTGCACAGTTAACCAGGAAGTCCGGTTTTATATCGCTGATGATTTTCTTAAGCTGTATTTCATTTGTTAAATCAAGCTCTTCTATATCCATAAACAGGAAAGAGGCATCTTTTACAAGATGGCTCTGCCTTTGTATCTCTCTTCCCAGCTGCCCTTTAGCTCCTGTTACCAGTATTTTTTTCATCACTCAGAATAAAAATTATTTTCAGCTTCAGAAAAAGGGGGATTACTCCTGTCTTTCTCACTTATTACGGAGGTGTCTTTATCAACGGACCAGTCGATACCGAGGGAAGGGTCGTCAAACGCTATTCCTCTCTCATGCTCCGGGCTGTAATAATTATCGCACTTATACAGTATTATTGCCTCATTGCTCAGCACCGAATATCCATGGGCAAAACCACGTGGTATAAAAAGCTGGCATTTTGATTCGGAGTCGAGATCAACAGCCTTCCATCTGCCATATGTTGCAGACCCCTTACGCATATCAAGGACTACATCCCTTATCCTGCCTTTTATCACTCGTATAAGCTTGGCCTGTGCCATGGGATTAAGCTGGTAATGGAGTCCGCGTATCACATTTTTTTCTGAAAAAGATTCGTTGTCCTGCAGCGACCTGAAGGTAATATTATTTTCCTGCAGGTCCCTTTGATTATAGCTTTCAAAAAAATATCCCCTTTCATCCCTGAATACCCGGGGTTCAATAATATATAGTCCTTCAAATCCGGTTTCCTGTACATTCATGTGATTATATTTTATTTATTTCATTGGCCACATGGAACTTACCATTAA
>JBKHBA010000231.1:0-4472 GCA_046542595.1 Bacteroidales bacterium
GTTTAACAGGCTTAAGAACTTTCAGTTTCAGCCGGTGTCCCGAGCTCAGTATCATGCCCCTGCCCCTGAACACCTCACCTGTTCCATCTAAGAGCACGGGCAGTATGGGGGTGCCGGTATTTATTGCCAGCCTGAACGCCCCACTTTTAAACCGTCCTATCTTATCGCCGGGCAAACGCATGCCTTCAGGGAAAATAAATATTGATTCCCCGCTTCTGAGTGCCTTCTCAGAGCGTTTCATCATACTGATAACACTATCCTTACTACCCCTGGTCACAGGTATATACCCTGCCATACGCATTGACTGTCCCAATACAGGCACCCGGAAATTTTCTACTTTCGACACCCACCTGAAGCTCATACCCAGGCATTTCATAAGGGGTATATCAAGCAATGACTGGTGATTGGATATCATAACATAATTCTGTCCGGGCTCATAGTTCTCCCTCCCCGACACTTCAACCTTCCACAGCGGACTGGCAGCTATAAGCACACGTCCCTGGAAGGTAAGCATACGGTGGGCCATAAGCCTGCCCTTACCGAAAGGGGTGCCAGCCAGCCACAGCAAAAAGGTGAAGGGGAACATAATGATTATAAACAGTATGCTGAAAACCAGTGTATATAAAGACCTCACTGTATCCATAAGAGCTACATTAAAAAGTTAAATATCAAATTATCATCAGCGTTTAAAGAATTTTTCTTCAGCATGCAGGATATATCCTCATAGTTATGCCTGGTGCCCGGCAGCAATAATTCCACTGCTGACCACTGTGGGGGACCGGAAAATTCACAGCTGCTGATAACACCGGCGGATACCTCCATATTTATATACGCCGGCTCACCCATAATATGAAAATTATTTGTGAAGGTATAATCCGGACCATAAGCATAATTCCATTCCCAGGTCCGGTACTTTTCTTCCTTTAGCTTATTTATGCTGGCGGTTTCACTGCCACTTAAGTTATGCCTCACTGCCGGTGTGCTGCTACCGGCTATATGGTCCAGCAAGCCTGTCTTCAATTCCTGTACATCCCTTATGCCCGGCAGCAGTCCTGCCAGGTTACCTGTCTCCGCCGGGTTCGACTGCACCGCCCTGCTTTTAATGATTGCGGTACCTTTCTTAAGGCATTCGGACATAAGCTCCAGGTTGGCAGAGAACAATAAGGTGCCATGATGCAGCACCCTGTTCTTAAAGACATGCTCAGCATTACCTGATATTTTCAATCTGCCCGCCCTTATCTCGTTCTTCTCTCCCCTGCGGGCATCAACACCATGCTTTTTTAAAAAGGCAATAATCTCCCCGGTATATTCAGAAAAGTTAAGCTTCTTCCCATCGGGAATACTTTTAATATATGTATAATTCAGGTTTCCTTCATCATGGTATACCGTACCACCCCCTGATATCCTCCTTATAAGGGGTATGTTATATTTTCTCAGGCACCTCGGGTTAACTTCTTCAGCAGGGTTCTGATGCTTGCCGGTAATAAGGCAGTGCTTGTTTACGTAAACAAGGAATACATCTTCATCAGTATTACTGAAAAAATATTCCTCGGCGGCCAGGTTAAACCACGGATCATTACTATTGAGATCAATTAGCAGCATCAGTCTTTTTTTCCGTTCTGCTTAAGTCCGGTTTTTTTATAACCCTGTCCTCCAGAAAACCGTACAGTAAAAGGAAGGCGTATGCAATAAGCGTACCCAGCAATGCCCCCCCTATTATATCGCCCGGATAATGAACACCGAGGTATACCCTGCTGTATGATACAAGGGCCGCCCAGAACAGTATCACTGCCGTGAACCATTTTTTCCGTAAAAGACCAAGGCTGAGCACCGCCACGGCAAATGAATTGGAGGCATGTGATGAAACAAAGCCGTATAAGCCCCCGCACTTATTGTTAACAGTATGAACCAGTCCCGACAGTTCCGGCTCATGACAGGGTCTCAGCCTCTGGAATACTTCCTTGAAAGCATGCACTGACAGCTGGTCGGAAGCAGTAACAGTGAGTATTATTATTGGTATGATCAGCAAAAGTGAGCGCTTATATTTAATACCCAGCATAACCAGGATAAAAGCATATAGTGGCACCCAGATCAGTTTGGAACTTATAAGCGCCATAACATCATCCCACCATGGTGAATTGATGGAGTTTAAAAAAAGAAATATTTCCTGGTCAAGCTTTTCCATTAAACATTTGGTTCTGATCCTTCCTGTATTTCTATGCCATTAAAAAGAAATCCTGATTATTCCCGGATTCCTTTTCCGTTGTACAGGTACTTGTATGCACTGGGCGCCGTTTTATACTCTATATCATATCTTTGGGCGTTTTTCAAAACAGGTTTTTTTATGGATATCACTTTTTCAAAGGTAACTTTTTTCTTTTCACTTGAATAAATCAATAACATAAACAATATCCACAAATTATTTGTTTGTGATATTTTTATCAGCTA
Source organism: Bacteroidales bacterium (assembly GCA_046542595.1). Taxonomy (GTDB): domain Bacteria; phylum Bacteroidota; class Bacteroidia; order Bacteroidales; family VadinHA17; genus UBA9300. The sequence goes on from JBKHBA010000231.1 coordinate 2,449, forward strand.
TTTTTGTATAAACCTTAGTATTTGTGGCATTTAAATGATATATAGGTATGACTTTAGGACATCATATTTCTTCTCTGCGCAAACAGAAAAAGCTTTCCCAGAGTGAACTGGGCAAGCAAGCAGGGACTTCCGGGGATCTGATCGGAAGGTATGAACGTGACGAAGTTAAGCCATCCATAGAAGTAATTATGCGTATTGCTAATGTTTTAAACGTATCTATTGATTTCCTGGTTGGAAAAACCGACCTGGAGATTGACCAGGATACTCTTGAAAGACTACGAGATGTATCTAAGCTACCGGCTGATGCTAAAAATCAGATATTCCTGGTGGTAGATGCACTGATCCGTGATTTTAAAGCAAAACAGGCTTACGCCGGGTAAATACTATTTATTATGAACATACAAACGCAGAAAGCCATTATTATAGAGCAGTTTAAACAGGTTGAAGATGTAAACCTGATTAAAGCTATTCAGAACCTGCTCGATTATGCTTCGAAGAAGGAGAAAGAGGCCTATGAGATTCCCCAGGCTCATCAAAAACTGGTAAATGAGCGCTTTAAAAAAGTAAGGAAAGATCCTGAGAGGCTTTTGGACTGGGACAAGGCTAAAGAAGATCTCAAGGCCTGATGAAAAAATTCAAAGTGAAGATTGATCCCGAAGCACTTACCGATATCCGGGAAGCTACCGACTGGTATAAGCAGCAGCAGCCTGAGCTGGGGGAAAGATTTCAAAGCACTACCATAAAACAAATCGACAGCCTTAGTAAGGACCCTCATATTTATGCCGTAAGGTACAAAGAGATACGCTGCATGATCGTTGAGAAGTTTCCGTTTATGGTGCATTTCTATATCAATGAACCGGAACACTCTGTTGAAGTGTTAGCCGTAATAAATACCGGAAGGAACCCAAGGGTCTGGCTCAAGAAGACTAAACGAAAAGCATAATAAAAGCCCCGGACCGGCCAGGGCTTTTGTTTTAATATCACTTTTGTTTTTTTCGTTTCAACACAAGGTCCTTATACTTTATCTTATTCTTACTGACTATTTCCACTGTATGTTCTCTCTGGCTCATAAACCTCCCAATCACAGCATCATAGTATCTGGAATGGAAGTCATATACCTCCAGTCCCATTTCGTCCTGCAGTTCTTTTCCGTTGTACAGGTATTTGTATGCACTGAGCGCTGTTTTACACTCTATATCATATCTTTGCGCGTTTTTCAAAACAGGTTTTTTATGGATATCACTTTTTCAAAGGTAACTTTTTTATTTTCACTTGAAAGGATTTTCAATTGAATAAAATGATGACCATAATCCTATGATTGCTTCCGAAACAAGCATGCTCCTAATGTTTAAACTGCAGCCGGAAAAGCACCTTAATGGCATATGTCAGAAACAAAAGACAGGGGGGAAGAGAGAGCAATAAACCGGCTGGCTTATGTTTTGAGGGAATCTAACTGCATTTTAAAATTATCAAGGGTTTTAGCCTACTATTAATGTGGTCTTACAACTTTTTTATAACTTAGCCTTAGAAATGGCAGTAATGCTTTTTAAGTGAATGAAAAAACTGTAATTATGAAGGCACTGAAACAACAATATATAAAAGACAAGCTGGGCAATAAGATTGCGGTTATTCTGCCTATTGACGATTATAACGATATGGTAGAGCAGATCGAGGAGCTTGACGATATAAAGGCCTATGATGCCGCAAAAGCATCAGGAGAAAAGCCGGTGCCGTTTGATAAAGCTACCAGGGATATTGAAGCTGCAAGGGATGACGTATAAGCTATTTATACTGCCCGGGGCTCAGAAGCAGCTTGAGAAGATTCCGGCCCGGGACTATAAGCGGGTTAAAAAATCTATTCTTTCACTTGCACGTAATCCCAGACCTTCAGGAGTAAAAAAACTGAAAGGGCGTCAGGCTTGGCGGATCAGGCAGGGAGACTACAGGATCATCTACGAGATCCGCGACAAGGTCCTTACCGTTACAGTGATCGCACTGGGGCATAGAAAAGATATTTATAAGTA
>JBKHBA010000232.1:0-4470 GCA_046542595.1 Bacteroidales bacterium
CTGATAAACAGGTTGAGGCATCTATTCCCATGGCTGTGATCGAACCTGTTGACGGTGTGTTTAATACGGCAGGGTTTGCTGCTGACTTCCCGGACCTGGATATTGAAGTTGAGAAATTTGAGATAGACCATCCTGATATGACAGGCTACATCGATACAATTTATGTAATCTGGTTCTTGAAGGACCTTGCCTACCTGACATCAGGTCAGTCTAATATTATAATTTTTGGAATAAGCCCTGATCTTGATGTTCATTATTACTTTGATAATAATAATGACAGGGTATATTCTCCCGGAGAAACGGTGGTTGATTTTGAAGAAGGGGAGAAGAGCAGGATAATTGAAATGGATCTTGACAGGCAGAATGAATACCAGTTTGCCAATCCATTCTATGAACCAGCCTCAGTTGGGGAAAGCCAGAAAATTAATTATGAAACATGGCAAGAGGCAACAAGCTCATTTTCAAGCTATGCTTTCGGAGGCTTTAGTTTCGGAGTAGGCGATGCCTGGGTTTCATATAATTCAAGCCGTTTTTCAGTTGACCGGGTAAAGTACTTCGGTGGCATCTTTGCTTCCGGAAGATTTACACTAGGTGTTGGTGTAGACTGGAAGCATCTTAATCTTCAAACATGGGGTGCTTTTGAGGTACTTGATTATGATGAAACCTGGAAATATGAATATATTAACGGACAGGAAAATGTGAATTATAACACCGGTGTATGGATGAAAAATAAATTGTATGCCGGTCTTGAACTAGGTTATGATATACCGCTGATAAAGGGGCTGTCTGTTGGCCCTGCCATTTCTTATTCATTATATAAAGTAGTAGGTAATAAACCCATTGATCCTGCCCTTGACTATAGTTCTGATGCACGGTATAATGAAACCAGTGCACTGGAGTATATCATCCGCATAAAGGTTATATCCAGCGAAAGGGCCAAGATTGAATTCAGGACATATTATTCAGATACCTCCCTTGATGCACACGAATTCTTTCCTGATTTTGACGGAGGATACTCCAGTACATACACCCAAATATATTTCGGAGCAAACTATCTTTACCGTTTTGGGAAATAGAGTACGTCCCGGTGTCCTTTAATCAAAATTTAAACCTTCTATCCCCATTTCATACAGAGTGAAACCGAATATATCAGTGTACTGGTCAATGGTTTTGCTTACAGGTGTACCTGCCCCATGACCTGCCATGGTCTCTATCCTAATAAGCACCGGGTCATTGCCGGCCTGTTTATCCTGCAGCTCTGCAGCAAACTTGAATGAATGGGCCGGTACCACGCGGTCATCATGATCGGCTGTCGTTATCAGCGTTGCCGGGTATTCTGTTCCGGCCTCCACATTATGTACCGGTGAATAGCCATAGAGGTATTCAAACATCTCCCTGCTGTCCTCAGCGGTACCGTAGTCGTAGGCCCATCCTGCACCGGCGGTGAAAGTATGGTACCTCAGCATGTCAAGCACTCCCACAGCCGGCAACGCCACCTTCATCAGGTCAGGACGCTGTGTCATAACGGCCCCCACCAGCAGTCCGCCGTTGGAGCCGCCCCTTATAGCCAGGTAATCACTGGATGTGTACTTACTATCAATCAGGTATTCAGCAGCGGCAATAAAATCATCAAACACATTCTGCTTGTTCATCTTTGTGCCGGCCAGGTGCCACTGCTCACCATATTCACCGCCCCCCCTGATATTGGGGACGGCATATATGCCTCCCATCTCAAGCCAAACGGCATTTGCTATGCTGAAAGAAGGTGTCTGGCTTATATTAAAACCACCATAGCCGTACAGTATAGCAGGGTTTTTGCCGTTAAGCACGGTGCCTTTCTTATATGTTATGATCATGGGTATTTCAGTGCCGTCCTTTGATTTATAAAAGACCTGCTCTGATTTATAATTATCGCTGTTAAAATCAATATCCGGCTTTTTATATACTTCTCTCTCCCCTGATTCAGGGTCAAGCTTATATATTGTTGCCGGTGTTATATAGTTGGTAAAGGAAAAATACAGTTCACTGTCCTTCTTTTTACCACTGAAGCCTGATGCTGATCCTATACCCGGCAGCTTTATCTCCCTTATCATTTCTCCCCCGGTATCATATTGCTTAACCTTTGATATGGCATCAACCATATAATGGGCGAAGAGGTAACCTGAGCCCGTTGAGGGTGTCAGTACAAAGTCTGTTTCAGGTATAAAGTCGACCCAGCTGGCAGGTACGGGGTCAGAGGCATCAGCGGTGACTATCCTCCTGTTGGGAGCATCCAGGTTGGTTACAATAAAGAGCCTGCTCCCTTCATTATAGATGACATAATGATCATTATTAAAATTACTGACAACTGTCCTGATACTGCTGTCGGGATCACTCAGGTCTTTGATGTACAATTCATTACCTGTTGTTGAAACGGAGGCTGTTATCACAAGGTATCTGCCGTCTTCAGTGACCGATCCTCCTACATAGCGCCTTTTTTTGTCTGCACCGAAAACAAGAATATCATCCGACTGCTTTGTGCCCAGGCGGTGGTAGTAAAGCTTATGATGATCGGTCTTAGCTGAAAGGTCACTGCCCTCTGGCCTGTCATAGCTCGAATAATAAAATCCCTCGTTCCCTTTCCAGGAAAGTCCGCTGAACTTAACATTCTTTAAGGTATCACCTGTAATTTCTTTTGTCAGTGCATCCATCACTATTACCTTCCTCCAGTCTGATCCTCCCTCTGATATGGCATAAGCCGCCATGCTTCCGTCTTTTGAGAAAGAAAGGTCGCTTAGCGACGTTGTTCCGTCTTCAGAGAACTTGTTAGGATCGAGAAATATTTCAGCTTCACCCTCTTTTTTCTGGCGGTATACTACGTACTGGTTTTGCAGACCGTCATTCTTATAGAAGTATGTATAATCACCTTCCGTGAAGGGAGCTGAATATTTTTCATAGTTCCACATCTCAGTCAGCCTTTTCCTTATCTCATCCCTGTAAGGTATACGATCAAGGTAATCAAAGGTCACCTTATTCTGGGCTTTAACCCATTCGGCCGTCTCTTCAGACATATCATCCTCGAGCCAGCGGAAGGGATCAGGCACGGCTGTGCCGAAATAGCTGTCTGCTATATCCACTTTCTTTGTTTCAGGATATTCAATACTCTTTCTGTCAGCATTATTGCACGATGATATAACTAGCATAACGATCAGGATAAGTGGTAGTTTTTTCATGATTTTGGGTGTTGGTTATTCTATATTCTATAAGTCAGGTGAATTTAACTGATTACTTTTTTCTCTACATACCTCGAGCTCATGATCCTCAGCGTTCCGACATAATCGAGCCTGAACTCCACCAGGTCGCCAACCTTGTATTTCTTTGAATTCTTGCCCAGGTCAACAACTATCATATCCGAGCTGGCACCGGCAAATTTCATATTTTTGTCTTTTGGCCATATATGTTCCTCATCAACGTCCAGCAGTCCCAGGTCAAGTATGGCCCTGCATGATGTTTTGCCTATATCTTTCTCATCAAATGAGTATTCTTCCCCCTCCACATTTGTTCCCATCTCGCCATCCGGCACCATGGGCTTTTCCGATAGCTCTATTATCTCTGCAAAGAGCTTGAAAACATCACTTTTCATGTTTTTGTAACGCGAGCTGTCATATACATTGGTGCCCAGGAACAGTGTTTCGCCTACCCGGAAATGGTTTATCCCCTTTGGGAGCGTATTATTTAGTATCAATGGTATCGTTACGGATGAGCCACCCGACACAAAGGGTATATTCTTATTGAACTTGGCCTCCACCAGTTGCTCATAGAGACTGAGCTGTATGAGCTTATCACGGTTTGGCAGAACGCCATAGAGGCAGGACAGGTTTGTTCCTATACCCACAACCTCAATATTAGGGAGTTCAAACACCTTGCCGTAGAAATCCAGGAAATCCTCTGCCAGCACACCCTCACGCAACTCCCCGGTTTCTATGATTATCATTATCTTATGTATCTTATCCTGCCTTTGCGCCTCTTCAGAGAGCAGTTTTATAGTGTAGTATTCGGTATTGAAACTGATATCAGCATATTTAATTATGCTTTTTATACTTCTTTTGGCCGGTGGCTTGATATAAAAGGTTTCAATGCTGCTGTCTATGCTTTTTATCACTTTCAGATTTGTGACTCTTGAATCACATATCTTTTTCATCCCCAGGTTTATCAGTTCCTTAAGGTATGATTTCTCACCGCAGAGAAGCTTGGACACAATGGCCCATTTTATATCATTGCTCTCGAAAAGGTTTTCAAGATAATCGAAATTATGCTTCAGCTTGCTGGTGTGTAATTCTATAAATGCCATATCAGGGTTAATTTACAATTTTTCTTTCAATATTTTGCGGCAATCTTGCCAGTAGTTCATAATTCATCGTGTCGCTCATTGCGCTGAAAGAGCTAACGGTTATTTCGAGATCGCCCTGTTTACCAATTAGAACAACCTCA
>JBKHBA010000233.1:0-4469 GCA_046542595.1 Bacteroidales bacterium
GGTATTCGTTGCCACCGCCCCTGACTATATAACTGATACCAAACTCATCGCCTATGGCATCTGCCCTCATTATCTCAAGCTTATCGCTTACCTCGAATATCTTAGGCAGGGACCTGTTCCTGCTCAGTGCCTCCAGGGAGGCGTCATAGAAATACCCTTCCGGCAGCTTTTCATACCACTGGCCATCCAGGCAGAACTGTCTCAGCAGTGCTATGGCTCCGTACTGTGCAGTGGGATACCTGTCTTCTGATGATCCACTGTTGAAAGAGTAGTTGACGCTGGCACTGGCTTTCAGCACCAGCTTGCCTGCCTTATCATCGGCCAGGCTCACCAGGGCTGACCGTCCCCTGGCGATACCGTCATCCCCGGATGTTACCACGGCCCCGAAACCGGCTTCGCGGTAAGCCTGAGCCTTTTCATTATCGGCTTTAAATTCACTCAGCACATCATAGCTCTCATGTATACCCTTGTTCCAGTAATCGGCCACTCCTGGCTTATCCTCCGATGATCCGCCTCTCTGCATCTGCCTCATATAAGCAGCCGCCGGATCACCGTTATCACTCTTTTCCCCGGGCACACCGTAGCTGGTATGTATATCTATAAAGGATGGGTAGATGATTTTTCCTTCAAGGTCAATGACAGCGGTGCCCTCCGGGAAATCAATATCTTTACCCATGGCTTTTATCCTGCCGTTGACAACCAGTATATCTTTTTTCACAGGATCAGCATCATAGGTGCTTATGACGCTTGCCCCGGTAAGGCCATAGATACCCGGTCTGTTATCACTTATCCCCACCACGGGGTGATTATCCTGTGCCATGGTTAGCCCCGCTAAAAGCAGCAGGACTACCATAACTGAAAAGGTTTTTCTCATAGCTTGAGTATTTTAAAAAGATTGCTTATTTAAATTTTTTGCGAATTTCAGATATTAGATATAAACATGCCGGGATGTTTTTAAGAAAGACTACCAGGCTTATGGCGGTGTCGGTGCTAATCCGGTTCATTAAGCTAATCCTGTTTCAGATAATCTTCCAGGTAACTGTAGCGGCTGGTCAGCTCCCCGTCTTCACAAATAGTGGCCCTTTCAAGCATCTCCGACTTTTTACGTCCCAGAAGGTCATCCATTATATTATCCATCAACTGGCCTCCAAAATCGGATGAGGCATCGCGGGGCAGCTCGCCCGGCAGGTTATCCACTGCCATTACCGTTATGTTATCCGGTTTTTTGAATGGTCTCTCCTCTTCACCTGTATGCGGGTTAAAGCCGTAAAAAGGGTCGGCAATGGTAGTAGCCCTTATAGTAGAAGGTATGGGGCCGTTAATATCACAACTGATATCAGCTATCACTGAAATGTTAAAATCAGGCTTTCTCATATCCTCAAGGGTAAAGAAAGATGGCGAATCCGGATCCCAGAAATGGGCTGCTACAAATATATCGGTCTCCCGGGTATATGGTTCAAAGGCTGATTCATAATCACCGGGGTTCTTTACGAAATGATCAAAGCTGAAGGCTTTGCCGTCTTTCCTTTTTGTATAGTGCTGCGGACCTATCTGGCACACCACCGGCACATCGAACTTCTTATTCAGAAAGTCACCAGGGCTTACCACTACGGCATTGGTATTGGAAATAGTCTCCATTGCACCGCCTGCCACCCTGCCCTCACCGGTAACAAGAATTTTGAGTCCGGGTATCAGGTCTATCATTTTCAGTCCGGCCCACACCTCATCCAGGTCATTACATTCATGACAGGGTTTCAGGCTGAACCTGTCAGTGCGTATACCCCGTGCCCTGAGTCCGTTATAGGCACCCACTATCCCGGCCCAGCGTCCAAAGGCCACAACGCGCTCACCATTCTCTTTGGTCAGGTACTCATAGTCAATAAGACGGATGCTGTTCTCCACCATTGTCCTGAACATCTCCCTGTTATATGTCTGCTCCTTGGCCACATGGGCAAAGAACAGGTATGTCTTTCCCGGTATAAAGGTGGACTTATCCACCTCTTTCACTCCCAGAAGTATGTCACAGTCACCCAGATCTTCCTGTACAGGTATCTTAAGGTACCTGTATTCATCATCCGAATAGCAGCGCAGGTCGCTTGGCTGCACGAAGAATTCGGCATCGGGATATTTTATCTGAAGATCCACTATCTGTGCCGGTGTAAGTGGCACCCGCTTATCGGGCGGATTTTTTGTTTCTCTCAGTATTCCTACTTTTATACTTTTCCCCATAAATAAAAATATTATTATTAGAGTTTTATGAATTTACAAATTCAGGCCCGGTTTTTGATTTCTTAACGGGTATTATTTGGCTGATGTGAATTTACGAATTTCGGCCCAGTTTTTGCAGTATCTTAAGGGGTATTCTTTAACATATTTTTATTGTATCTTTGCAGAGGCAAAAAGCTGCCTGTCCGGTAGCGGCTTAAAGTCTTATGACATATGCAGCTGCGTTTATCCGGACACAGGCAATAGCCCGGAGCTTAAAGCTTCTTTGCCTGCAGACGTTCTTTAACATTAATACCACATAAGGGGCTGACATGGTTTCGACAGCAAGATGAGGTGGTATGTAAGCATGCAGAGTGTGGTAACGCAGCTCTTAAAAACTGTGTTGCGAACTTTACAAATGGCGAAAATAATTTTGCTCTCGCCGCGTAACCGAATAACAGTACGTTACGCCTGATCCCGGTACCAGGTACCGGGACGAGACGTCTCCCGGGCGGTTCGGCCCTGAGCCAACCCGATACGGAGGCGCACGGAAATCAGGGATAGCCTGAGGAGTGCTCCGCTCCGATGGCGAAATAACAGGAGATAAGGATTAATCCGGTTGTTCTGCACCTTATTAATCCCGACAATCAAGCAGAACTAAGCATGTAGAAAGCATATGGTCTCCTTGACTGGACGCGGGTTCGATCCCCGCCAGCTCCACTAAGGAACACTAAGAAGGCTGTCTCAAAAGGGCAGCCTTTCTTTTTCACCCTCCTGTAAGTGCTATGATACGCTCCACTTTTGCCTGCAGAAACATTAAACTCCTTTATGAAAATCAAGGACTTTGCGAAGGCATTTTTTTTTAATTAAATGTTTATAGGGCTACCGTTGGAAACTCGCTTTCATGAAAGGCCTGGAAATTAATACCAGGATTCGACGTCAGGAGAATGGCATTGTGTATTTTCAGTACTGAAGCCAGGGGTTCAAAATCCAGTCTCGTTGACCAAGCAAAACCGGATATGCTGACCGGCTTTCCCTCTTTTAGTCTTTGACATACTGCCCCAGTTCAACCCAACGGGTAAATTTTGATTCGATAAGGTCGATAATGACTGCTACTCTTTTTGATTTTGATTCAAGTACCTCATAAGAGAGCCCTTCCTCACTAAGATCGGCTTCCAGTGATGATTTTTCATTTTCGAGTTCCTCTATATCAGCCTCCAGCTGCTTATACTCTTTCTGCTCTCTGAAGGTGAGCTTTGTTTTAATGGCTGGCTTCTTCTTCCTCTCACTCTCAGCATTGAGGTTTTTATCAGTCTTTTCCTTAATCTCTCCCCTCTCCCGGGATTGTCGATAGCTGGAATATGTTCCGTAGTGATCCTTTATTTTTCCCCCTCCCTCAAATATAAAGATGTGATCGGTAAGTTTATCAAGAAAATACCTGTCGTGTGATACAATAACAAGACAGCCCCTGAACGAAAGCAAAAACTCCTCAAGCCTGTTAAGTGTAAACAGGTCGAGATCGTTGGTGGGTTCATCGAGGATTAAAAAGTTAGGGTTTTTTATCAGTACTGTCAGGAGGTGCAGCCTGCGCAGCTCTCCTCCGCTCAGTTTGGAGATCATTTTGTACTGTGCTTCAGGAGTAAACATAAAGTGCTCAAGAAACCGGGATGCAGATATTGTTTTGCCATCTTCTATTGACACTACTTCAGCAATATCCTTTACTGCGTCAATCACTCTCTGATCAGCTCTCCACTCCATTCCCATCTGACGGTAATAGCCTATCTCAAGCGTTTTACCCCTGTCGATGGTACCCTGATCCTTTTCTTCTACCCCGGAGATAACATCCAGGAAAGCTGTTTTGCCTGTACCGTTTCTTCCTATTATGCCAAGCCTCTCTCCCTTAGCAAATTTGTAGCTGAAATGATCCAGTATCTTTGTACTGCCATAAGCCTTACTGACATTATCTATCTCCAGTATCTTTGTGCCGAGCCGGGGTGACTTTACACGCAGTGTCAGTTCACCCTCGTCAACAAGCATATTAGCCCTCTCCTTTATTCCGTCGAAAGCATCAATCCTGGCTTTTGATTTACCCGTGCGTGCCCTGGGCATCCTGTTAAGCCACTCAAGCTCCTTTTTCATTAGCTGGCCGGCCTTCCCTGCTTCCACCCTGGTGATCTCCTCCCTTTCGGCCCTTTTCTGCAGAAACAGTCCATAATTACCGTGGTACTGAAACATCTTTCCCTGGCTTATCTCGATAATACGGT
>JBKHBA010000234.1:0-4454 GCA_046542595.1 Bacteroidales bacterium
GTCAATAAGGCAAACACTTGAATCAGCGGTTACCGGGGGCAGGCGGGAGGAGGAAAAGCAGGAAGATGAAAGATTCAATTCCATCAGTTCCTCAGGCTTATTTATTGATATTAAATACTTTGAGCTTATTACCGGCTCTCAGATGGAAAGCCTTGCAGCTAACAGTACCTTTATGGAACAGCTTGTCAATAAGGCTGAGAAAAACCTTAATCCCGATATTCTTCCCCTGCTATATCGAATAAGATCTGCCGGGATTAATAATAACAGGCTTAATGCCAGGCTCTCTTCAGTTATCGGTGATATTGAGTCTGTTATTCAAAAACAGGGACTGGTCAAAAGTAAAAATCTGGCCTTGACAATTGAAGAGAGCAGTAACAGGAAGCTGCATTTGCAGACGATGATGTCAGGAAACAGTGTGCCTGTCATAACTGATCTTATGAGGCTTATACGCGATCAGGATGACAGGATAAAAAGAGAGACAATATATCTTGTGGGAAAATTCAGGATAAAGGAGTTATTACCTGAAATATGTGAGTGCCTGGATAATGATGCCATAGCAAACGACGCCTATTATGTACTTAAAAAATTCGGGGAAGAGGCATATCCTGCTCTGGCGGGTCATTACTTCAGGTCGTCAGGCAATATTGCTGTCAGGAGACTGCTGATAAGACTTTTTTCTGAATCTGGGGGTGGTCAGGCTGTTGACTTTCTGCTTCCCTCTGTGTGGTCAATAAACAGGCTTATAAGAAAAGAAGCAGTCACCGGACTGGTCAGCTGTGGCTACAGGGCGGATGAGGATACCCGTAACAGGTTGCTGCAGGAAGTACAGGATATTATCGGCTTGCTTACCTGGAACCTGTCAGCACAGATAAGCCTCAAGGAAAATAATAACCAGATGCTTTATGATACACTTGAGAAAGAAACAAAGTGGTGGTCAGGATTCCTCTTTGATCTCCTGTCACTAATCTATGATAAAAATTCACTGGATAAGATAAAGGAGAATCTGGATAGCGGTACAGTGGAAAGCGTCAATTTTGCACTTGAGATGCTTGATATTGTTGTTGATGATGAGATTAAACCAAGCCTGACAGCTTTTCTGGATGTGGTGTCTGATGAAGACAAGGTGAAAAACCTGTTCCAGTTCTATCCCGGCAGTATACCTGAATATGAGACCTTGATTCAGGAGCTGGTGAACAAAGATTATAACCATATCGGTGTATGGACAAAAGCATGCTCAATAAGGAGCCTGTACAGGTTGCCAGGGCCGGATGAAACAGATTTCCTGGTGGCCCTCCTCTTCGGTGTCCACAGGATATTGAGGGAAGAAGCCTTCTGTTACCTCAAAGATAATTATGATGATGTGTACAGTAATTGTTCGTACCGCCTGCCCGGGAAGTATCGTGAACAGCTGGAGCTGTTACTGAAAGAGGAAAAGGATGAAAAGGAACTGTTATATACCAAGCTTGCATCCCTTGCAGGTGTATTACCGGAACTGCCTGAAAACAGCCTGACGGGTCTGGCTGAGAAGATCATAAGTGTTGAAAGCGCCAGTGACCTGCTGCCTTTCATGGGATCAGACTTTATTATCTGGCCCCTGGATAATGATGAAAAAGAAGGGGAGAGAAAGCTGTCTTTTAACTGGCACACGGCCGGAATTTATTTTGATGCAGATAAAATAAAAAAAACCAGTGTTAATTATTACCTGCTGGAGATTAAGGAGATGGAGAAATATGCATTTTATGAATCTGATAACTACCACCTGCTGGTAAGACATATGGATAATAATATTAATAAAGATGAACAGTAACCAGACTACAATATTCCGCCAGCTGATACTTAATGTTATCATACCGACATTAATGGCGCTGGTTGTGATGGCCGTAGTCAATTTCCGAAATACAAAGACACAGATTACCAGGGCCAGCGATGAAAAGAACAGGATAATATCAGGGGAGATAACAGAAATCCTGGAATTGCAGGATATGGCTATCTCCATTATTGAGCGCAGCATGTCGGAAAGGATGCATGAGCAGTCTGAGCAGATAGTAAATGAAATATTGCCCGGGCATGATAATATTGAAAATGCCGATCTCCATAAAATACAGGCAAGGCTGGGCATGGATCCTGAGCAGGAAGATATTTTTATTATTGACACCAATGGTGTAATTGTCAATACCACATATGAAAGAGATCTGGGCTTTAACCTTTTTGAGATTGGAGAGGAGCACAGGAATCATCTGCTGCATGTGCTGGACACAGGGGTGTTTGTTAATACGCGCTTTGCCATTGAGGCAGCGACCAAAACACCACGTAAATATACATACCAGGCTACCCGCGACAGGAATTATATAGTTGAGCTGGGTGCTTTCTCGGAGGAGGCGAATGAAGTAATCCAGACAATAGAAAGGGTTAAGGCAGATATAATAAATGATAACCAGGGGATTATTGACCTGGAAGTATTTTTTAATGCCGATACCATCTTCAGCCTTAACAGGGATGCCCTCGTCTATCAGGATAAAGCAGGTGTCCTGGCAAGAGTCTTCAGTCAGAAAGATACTCTTACAATGTTTGAGAAAAGAGGCAGCGACTGGTACCATTTTCAGTTCTTTTACCTGCCCAGGAAAAATTCAACACTATATAAGGGATCAGTAATAAGGATAGTGAGCGACCGGACGGCTGAAAAAGTATTATTGCAACGTGAGCTGGCAAAATTCATAATACTGTTCTCACTGACCCTGGTTATTGTTATGATTCTTATATACCGTAAAACAAGAGTTATAACACAACCTATAGCCAAGCTGGTGGAAAATGTTGACCGTATAACGGGTGGCCACCTGAGTGAGAGGGCTGAAGTGACAGGTAATAATGAGATAACACGCCTGTCCCAGAAATTCAATATGATGATCGATGAACTCGAGAAATATTATAATGAGCTGGAACAGATGGTGCTCGATCGTACGGCAGAGATAGAGAAACAGAAACTCGAGATAGAAGAACAGAGAGATGTGCTCAGAGATCAGAAAAACAAGCTGTATGAAAGAAATACACAGCTAAATGCTGCATACACGGAGATAGATGAGCAGAGAAAGCATATAATGGACTCTATTTATTATGCCAGGAGGATACAGACAGCCATCCTGCCCTCTGAGGATCATATATATGATAAGCTGGGTGACCATTTTATACTTTACAGGCCCAAGGATATCGTCAGCGGCGACTTTTACTGGTTCAGGGCAATAGATAACAGGATAATGGTTTCAGCTGTAGACTGCACAGGCCATGGCGTGCCGGGTGCCTTTATGTCAATTGTTGGTTATAACCAGCTCAATCATGCTGTTAATGTAGGTAAAGCCAGAAATGCTGAAGATGTACTTAACCAGCTTAACAAAGGAGTGATAGAAACCTTGTCGGTTGACACACACGAATCAAAGGTTATGGATGGCATGGATATGGCATTATGCGTTTTCTGTGAGGGGATGAAAACAGTGCAGTTCTCAGGTGCCAATAACCCGCTGGTAATAATCAGGGATGGAGAACTATTACAGTATAAGGGTGATAAGTTCCCCATCGGAGCATATGAAGGTGAACGTCTACAGGTTTTTACCCGCCAGGAGATAGAGCTGAAAAAAGGAGACTGCCTCTATATTTATTCCGATGGCTATGCTGACCAGTTCGGCGGACCGAAAGATAAAAAGTTTACTACCAAAAAATTTAAACAGTTGCTCCTGGATATTTATAAAGAAAAATGTGATGTTCAGAAGTATTTGCTTGATAAAAGACTGGATGAGTGGAAAGGCGACAGGGAGCAGCTTGATGATGTGCTTGTGATAGGTATTAAGATTTAGTACTTCTTTTATTGATAATAGTATTATGGTAAAAAAGATTCCCGAAAATGATGGTTCCGCAAAAGGAAGATTTAACCCCTTTCCCGGACTGCGGCCCTTTACCCCCGAGGAGAGTGATCTTTTCTTTGGCAGGGAAGGACAGAGCGGGGAAGTATTGAATAAGCTCAAAGCCAACAGGTTTGTGACTGTTATAGGTGCTTCAGGAAGCGGTAAATCATCACTTATATACTGTGGAGTGATACCCCATCTTGTTGAATCAGAGGGTATACAGACAGGGCAGTGGCAGGTGGTTAATATGCGCCCCGGGAATGATCCCCTGGGCAATCTCTCAGATATGATCGCTGACAGGTTAATAAGAGATAAGAATAATGAAATAGACAGATCGGTAACCGATACCATAATAAGGCAGGATGAAAAAGGCCTTGTTAATGCAGTCAATAAGCTTTTTGAAACCAGGGACAGGAAACTATTAATACTGGTTGACCAGTTTGAAGAATTATTCAGGTATAGATCAGCTACAAAATCAAATGTCACTGAAAAGGATGCCAAATATTTTGTTAACCTGCTTGTTAATGCGGTTAAAGATACCTCATCAGGAATCTCGGTTAT
>JBKHBA010000004.1:0-22749 GCA_046542595.1 Bacteroidales bacterium
CGGGCAGTAAACAGGAAAAAACAGGGCTGTTAAAATCTAAGACTTTAACAAGCGATGCAGGGACGATATTAACACCTTCTGCCCGTACAATATAATTGTATCTCTGACAGAGGTGATAAGCAGTCCCTTAAAATTTTTCATCCCGGAAATCATGGATTGCTCATGAAGCCTTGCTTCATAGTTATATATTTCCTTAGCAAGCTTCAAATCATTATAACTCTTGATTTTGATATTTTTTCTCTGTATTGTCTTACTCATGGCTTAATCATTTTCATCCTCATCAAACAGTATCTCAGCCATATTTTTGACGATCCTGTTTGTCAGCAGTTGCTTTCTGAACAGGAATATTACAATGGCTAATAATATATAAAAACCTGCCGATATCAGCAGAGCCACGGAAGAAGAGCCATAAGCTTCGTCATACCAGCCTACAAAGGCCTGTGTTAAGAAGACAAGCGCTACCAGTATTGTAATTGCAATAAATATGGTGGATACAAAATAAGTTCCTATCCTGGCTATCTTCTCAACAATACCTAATTTCAAGAGATCTATCCTCGCTTCAATGTAGGCCTTAATAACATCACTGAACTCGTGCATATTCTCAATCAAAGATTTATCCTTCATGATGTTAATAATCTATTTGGTTTTCGGCTTTTCCTTGTCTGTCTTTGCATCTTTTATCCTGGCGGCTTCTTTTTCCACTTTAGACGCCCCTTTTTCCACTTTTTCTGCCGCTTTTCTCTGGGCTTGCTTTGTCTTCCTTTCAACTTCATTCTCAAGATCGCCGAAACGGGTATTTAAATCATTGACAAAATTGCTGAAATAACTCTTCAGTCCGTCAAGTTTTTCGTCAAGGTCTTCTTTTAAACCATCACCGGCCTGTTGAGCAGATTCTTTTATTTTCTCCCTGGTCTTAGAACCTTTATCGGGTGCGATTAAAATACCGGTAACAAACCCGGCTGTGGCTCCGGCCAGAAATCCCAGTAAAGCGTTTGTAGTTTTATTTGCCATAATCAAGCTAATTTTAAAATTAATAATTCAACCTTTCTCATATAACAGTAGAAATATCGTGCCAAATACGTTTTTCTCATTATGCCGCCCGTATTTTGCATTAATGTAGATAAGTATCCCACAGCAAACAATAAAATGTGTCATAAATTCCACACTTTTTATTTCTGAATATTGTTTACGGCGATGCTATTTGTCGACATAAGTGCCGGCTTAAAAAAATGCCAGCAATAAAAACTCCATTATAAGATTATAAGACTAAAGCAATTGCACCAGGCAGCAACTTTATGAAAACCCGATTCATTTTTTTCTCCGGATAAGTTTGTTTTTGATCTTTTTGAAATTAATGGAATGTTTTTGAGTGCCTCGCGGACCCAGGAGAAATGCATAATGATTAAGAGATTCAATATTAATGAATATTATCCGGGCAATTGCCAGGAAAGGAACGATCACCAGCATTCCCGGTATACCCCACACCATTGAACCAACAACAAGCCCGATTATAATAAAGAAA
This sequence comes from Bacteroidales bacterium, assembly GCA_046542595.1. GTDB lineage: Bacteria > Bacteroidota > Bacteroidia > Bacteroidales > VadinHA17 > UBA9300. Next base: position 1,523 of record JBKHBA010000004.1, read on the forward strand.
GGATTAATATTTACATTACCCCCTACAATATTCGGGGTAAGTATATTATTTTCCGTAAACTGTACAATTATAAACATTACCAGAACTTTTAATCCGGTATTCAATGGGTCAGGATCGGTAAGCAGAACAAAAAGCAGAGGCACTGCTCCGCCCATAACTGTTCCGAAATAAGGGATAAAATTAAAGAAAGCTGAAATAATACCGAGAAGGATTGCATAATTGACCCCTATAATAAGCAAGCCTGTGGAATTGATTATACATAATATCAGAACAACAATAAAAACACCACCCATATACCTCCCGGCAACGGTGGATATGTCCCTCATAATCCTGATGGCAACGGGTTTATTTTTTTTCTTTACCATCTTGAGAATAAAATATGCAAATTTTGTCCTGTAGTAAAGGAACAAAAATATATAGACGGGAAGGATTAACATCCTGAATACTGTTCCGGTTGTTGCTGAGAAAACCTGGCCAATACCTGAACTGCCGCTGCTAAAGAAACGGTTCACCTCAGCTTTCAGATATTCCTCAAACCTGTTATCAGAAAGTCCAAAGTAACTTTGTATCCTGTTCTGGAAAGATTCTATATTTTTATTTGCCGATTCTTTAAGGGAATCAAGATTTTCAAACATTAAAGCCAGCTGCTGATAGAAGAGAAAAAATATCAGGCCGAGAACTATAAGAGCTAATAATATGACCATCAGGTTTGCCAGTATCCTCGGTATACCATTTAATTCCAGAAAGCTGGCTACGGGCAGCAATAAATAAGCAAACAGAACACCAAAGGTGATTGGAAACAAAAGATTTTTTGCTTCAATGATACCGTAAATAAACAGTATGCTTATCAGTAAGAAAAGAGCCAGTTTTAAGGATGGCACTAATGATTTCATTATTTTTATTTCTTATAATCAATTATTCCGCTACGAATGCTTCATGTCCGTCGAAACACCAGTAAGGGCTATATTATAATTTCTCTATTATTGTAAGTACAGTTAAAAGGAAAGTTAAAACCTTGCCAAAAATAATGCACAAAAAGGCATTATATTGTATATCTTTTACTTAGGCGTCATCAGTGCAAATACAGTTCATAAAAGGGATCAGGGTTAATGAAGCATTTATTCTACACTTAGTGCAAATACTTCCCCACCTCAAAAATTACCGAAACAGCAGACGATTAACAACAGGATTTGTCTGTTCAAGCCCTGTCTTCCCAGGATAAAACCTTCTCCGTATTTTGTTGTTTTTAACCGTGTATCCAGCCTGTCTTTATAAGCGTGCAGGATCAGTCACATCCTGATAGCATAAGGTTAAACTGAGCGGGCCAGGATCAGTTATCTGCCGGACTTACCAGTGGATTCGGCATTTCAGGCACATACTCAGAGAGTTTATCTATATATTCCCCTACAGTGTCAAAGCCATTTTGTTCTAAAAAAGAATCCAGGTTATGACCCTGGATAACACCTATCCGGTGTTCCAGTTCCTTTTTAAACTCATCTGTATAGTAAAATTTAGTATGAGCACTGAGCCTGGTTTCCTCAAGGGGTTTCAAAAAGATGAGGGCATCAAAGGCATCGTACATGGTTTGTCCCGGCAGCACATCAGTCATATGATTTCCGATATAGGGATGCTCCCCGAAAATATTGTCTTTGAATGGTACAGCTACGGGCTTATTACCGTTCCGGGTAAAAGCTTTGTCCCATAAGCCGTCATCCATCCTCACCCAGCTGTATTCAAGGCGTTCGAGTCCTGCGGACGAGATATTTCCAGCCTTATCATCCACCGCTTCAATCCTCATTATCATGTTATGAAAGCGTACTGAATAGGTTTTTCCGGGATGCCAGCTGTAAAAAAAGGTTCCCGCATTCCAGTATGGCTGTCCCTTTTCATTTCTTATACATTTATAAGCATGACGGGTATTGGTAATGAAAATACCTTTTTTGCCATTTTCGAAATTACCCATATACTGCATTATCCTGTTATACATATAGTTGTCGCGGGCAATCAGACTTTGCTGAAAAATATTATAATCTTCACGTGTATGCAGTCCTTCCCAGTAAACAGGCTGGTCCACTCCTATTACCCTTATCTTTTCTTCCGGGGGAAGGTGCTGGTTAATATCCCATACCGTGGAAAATAGGGTTAGATAAGTTTCATAAAGCCAGCCATAGGTAAAATCTTCCTGAAAAACATTAAGCAGGAGGCTGGTATCCTTTACAGGCTTGTTAAGAAAGCTGTCTATATCAGCCTGTACCTTCATATGTGTTGCTTCAAGAAAAATATAATTAACTGATCCCGGTTTATCCCTCAGGTAATCACAGACAAACATATAAGGTTCAAGCGCTGAATGAAGTGCATCATCAAAAATGATCAGGTCATAACGGTCAAGTTTCTGTTCTATGAAAGAGGCAGGATCCTGCCCTTCCTCTCTTATAACCGAGTAATAATCACCAAGGCTCTGTGAAAACAGATCCGGGAAGAGCAAAAAGCTAAAAGAAACCAATATTACTGCCTTTTTCATTTGTTTAAAATTACTTGGTGAGCCCGCAAGCCCGGTTCCTGATCGTTTCATAATAATATTTATTAAAATGTTTTTCTCCATCTAATCAACCACATAACGCGGAATATGGTTTGGCAGTCGGGTCAGCAATTCATAGTTAAGGCTGTTATTCATATCGCTGAATGAGCTAACCGTAATGGTCAGGTCTCCCTGTGTTCCTATCAGCACCACCTCATCACCTTCCTGCACATTATGCAGATCCGTTATATCAACTATCACCATATTCATATTAACAGAGCCTATAACGGACACCCGCCTTTCATGTATCAGTACATGCCCCAGGTTGCTCAGGTTACGGCTGAACCCATATCCGTATCCTACCGGAACGGTGGCAATGGTGGCCGGCCTGTTTGTCAGGTATGAACTGCCATAGCTTATATATTCCCCTTCGCCCACATTTTTCACGCTCATAACCTTGCTTTTCCATGACAGCACCCTTTTCAGCGGATCATCCTGCTTATCCATTTTCAGAAGATGGGTCATACGTGTTTCATTGCTGGGCCAGAAGCCATAGCTTGATATCCCTATCCTTGCCATATCCATGGCTGTCTCCGGGAAGTTAAGCACAGCTGCAGAGCAGGCGGTATGGTGGTACCGGGGCTTAATTCCTCTTTCATCCAACCAGCTGCAGAGTCTGTTGTAAGTACTTATCTGATCCTTTATCCTCTCATAATTACTTATGGTTTCAGCGCCTGCATAATGAGTACATACACCTTCCACCTCAACATCTCCCTGGAATTCCTGCAGCATACCTACAACATCCTCCAACTCATTTTCGCAAAATCCGGTACGATGCATTCCTGTCTCAATTTCGAGATGAACGCGGGCAGGTTTATTCATTCTGGCCGCAACGCTGCATGCTGCCTTAAGGCGGTCAAGAGTAAACACATAAAAGGACACATCATGTTCAATAGCCCAGTCAAGCTCATCATTATCAATCCAGCCCATGATCATCAGGTCACATTCACTCTTTTTGATTTTATGTGCCCGCATGGCCTCGGCCACACTGAAAACTGAAAAATGATCCACACCGCATTCCTCTATAAGGGGCAAAATATCTTCTATACCATGTCCGTATGCATTGGCTTTGATAACCATTGAATAACGAGTGTCCTCTTTCAGAAAAGTCTTTAAAAACCTTATATTGGCATTAAGGGCCTTTTTACTCAGTTCTATATAAGAAGTATGTAACATAGCTGATATTTTTTTACCCTGCTTATGAGGCAGGTTTTTTTTCAAAGATAAAAAAAAAGCATACCCCTCAGCCACATATAAAATCATAATGGCAAGCGGTAAGAGTTTCAATTCTTTAGGAAAGGAGCCTATTCCGGTACAGGCACTTTGATCCTGCTGAGTACAGATGCAAGGCCGATTCCTGTTGCCATCTGCCATATCCCCCACCATGCTGCCATAAAAGCCATTCCACCATTGGCTGCAAAAAGGTTTGGATTGAAAATAAGAACCAGGGCCAGGCCTGAGTTCTGAATACCGGTTTCTATGCTGAGAGTCCGCCTGTCGCGCACCGTGACACGGCCAATGGTTCCTACCAGGTAGCCGGTGAACAGAGTCTGAATGTTGAGCAACATTACAATGACACCAATCGGCAGCACATAGCCTGGTATATATTCCATGTTAGCCCATAATGCTCCTATAATAAATGTCATATAAAAAAATATGGAAACGATCTTAACCTGCTTAAGGTATTTTTTTGTTAATGCCGGGAATTTATAGGCAAAGAGCATGCCCGTTATAAGAGGTATCCCCAGCAGGATAAACACTGTTTTAGCCATGGCCATAAAATCAATCTGTATGGGTATATTCAAGTGCTTTGCTTTCTCATAGTACCTGACATAAAGACCACCCCAGAAAGCAAAATTAATTGGTGTCAGAAAAGTAGCTCCCAGGGTGGCAAAGGCAGTCAGGCTGACAGACAACTCTATATTGGCCTTTGCAAGTGCAGAGATAAAATTGGAAACATTGCCACCCGGACAGGCAGCAATAAGTATCATTCCCATGGCAATGGAAGCAGGCGGGTTAATCAGAATTACAAGGCCAAATGCAAGTGCCGGCAATAAGAGAAATTGCGAAATAATCCCAAGTAAGGCTGAGCGTGGATTGAAAAATAATCTCCTGAAATTTTCAGGCCTTATCTCCAGGGCAACACCAAACATTATTGCCGCAAGGGTGATATTCATATAAAGAAGTCCGCCTTCACTGAAATTAAGACGTATATCATCAATCGAGGATAAGGCTTCAAACATAAAACTATTATTAAAATAAGATGCTAAGGTAAAATTTTTTTCCGGATGAATATCCGGGTTATGTATGTAGACGTTTTACCCCATTTTGAGAACCAGTAAGTATATTAGCTTTTTTGAAATACAAAGATATATACAATCCATATCATTGAATTACTGGTATTTAATTCTATTCCAGAGAAGAAATTCTAAAACAGGTAAAAAAGTGGCATGATATTATACCATAATAAAGCGCAATTTATTATCTTACATATGCTTAACAAAACTTAATCATTATCTTAACAAAAATTTAAAAAATCTTACATTATGAGAATAGCAGGTATTGTATTATTGATTATTGGTATTGTCGGAACAATTGTATTTGGGATCAGGGCCCTCAACCAGTCTGAATCCTTTGAGTTGCTAGGGGCTGATGTAGCTGTAAGCACTGGAAACTGGACCCCCGTAATAGTCAGCGGAGTAGTCTTGATCATCGGTATTATACTGATGGCTGCCAGCAGGAAAAAGACCGGTTAAGACTGTACATGGCACCGACTTTTTTCATCAGGCATTTTGCTCTGGCCTGTTGACATTATCAGCTTTGAAGCCCAGTATTAACAAAACAAAAGCAATAAATACACATACAGCGGTAGCATAATCATATTGCCCGGTCATACGGTATGACAGGCTGAAAATAAAGGGTCCCACTGCACTGCCTATAACGGTCCAGCTCATAACATAACCCGAGATGGCACCAAGATGTTTCAAGCCGAAGAATCTTGGCCAGGTAACAGCAGACAGCACACCGAACATACCCTGCATTATCCCGTTACCAATGATCAAAACCCACCTGATAAGCGGGGAGACATCAAGAAATAGCAAGGCTGACATACTGATAAGCATGCCACAGAGTTGCAATATCAGGAAATATTTCAGTTTAAGGTAATCGCTCAGCCAGCTGCCGAAAAAATGGAATGAAACAGACACAAGGGATATGGGAAGGAAAATTGTTATTGCGGCTCCCTGCTCATACCCGTTTACATCAAAGACAGACACAACATGAAAAGTGAAGGCAGTGATATAAAGTGCCTGCAATGATAGTGTCAGGTTAAATATCCAGAAGGAATACGTGGATATTGCTTCCTTCAGTGTATATTCTTTCAATAGTGGCAGGTTAGGATCATCTTTCTTTTCCCACTTCTTTCTCTGACCATCGGGCAGCAGTCCGTACATAGCCGGGTTATCCCTGAAAAAAATGAACGCAAACACCACAAAGACAAAAGAGACAAATCCAAGCATATTCCATGCTCCCTGCCAGGTGAAATTATTTATAAGCATATCAATAACCTGTGGTGAGTATGAAAAGCCGAATGATATGGTGATACCCACTATCGCATTTGCAAAGCCCCTCCTTCTCTCAAACCATTTCATCACCATATTGCGTGAAGTCATAGTAAGCACACCCTGTCCGAAGAATCTGAGTGAAAAGAATCCTGCTGTCACCAGGACAAAAATCATTATGGCAGGATCGATAAATGACAGAAATGAGCTTAGGGATACACTTAGCTCTGCTATACGTGAAAGGTATAAGAGGGTCAACCCCATTAACACACCGGCAATCATGATTACAGGTCTTACGCCGTAGCGGTCATACATCCTTCCTGCAAAAGGTATACAAAGACCGCTCAGTATGGTGCCTATCATATAGGCCATGCTGAGGTTTACCCTTCCAATATGAAGTGCTCCGATAAGTGGATCGGTAAAGACAGAAACCCCTATTGTCTGTCCGGGTATACTCATTATCATACCGATTATACCTGCAAAGACCACCACCCAACCATAAAAGAAAGGCCATTTTACCGGTTTAAAAGGTATGCTTTTAAACCTTTCATAAAACAGTTCACGATTCTTCATCACCATAAAAAAAAGGAATCATCCATCAGGAGATTGAAAAAAATAAGATGTCCTGTTTATTTACTTTTTTTCCTGAATTGTTTTTCCATAAGCCGCAAAATTAATAAACAAAAAGCTCATACTGCTCATATGCCGGTTTTATAATTTCCGGCAGCAAAAATTTTATGTTTACATTATCATCCTGCCTCCTCCAGTCCTTCCAGCAGCAATGGCAACAGTTCTGAAACAGTAGGATGTGGTATAACTGAATCCATGATCACCCTGTAAGGAACATCAGCATACATAATATGAAGTATACTGCTGATAATTTCATCGCCTCCCACTCCTAATATGGCTGCCCCGAGAATTTTACGGGTAGCGGCATCAACAATAATATTCATCAGTCCGCTGGTTTCACCCTTTTCGGCAGCACGGGACACCTTATACATAGGCATTGTGGCTTCAAGTATTTTATTATAACCTTTCTCCCTGGCTTCCTTTTTTGTCATACCTGCACGTCCCAGGGGAGGATCGATATAAAGGCAATAGGTCATTATACGGTCAGAAACTTTCCTTTCCCTGCCTTCAAATTTATTGGCAACTATAATCTCATAATCATTGTAGGAGGTATGGGTAAATGCGCCTTTCCCGTTACAATCGCCCAGTGCATAGACTCCTTTAACGCTGGTCTCAAGATAATCATTAACCTGTATATAGCCTTTCTTATCTTTTTTGATGCCGGCAGCTTCAGGATTAAGAGTATCAGTATTCGGCTTGCGGCCAACGGCAACAAGCAGGTGCGAACCGTTTATTTCAGGATCACCCTCATCACAATTGACTTTTACAGTAACAGAACCATCTGAATTCATTTTTCCGCCCATACACCCGGCATTCAGGCGGAACCGGATCCCATCCTTTTCAAGGATTTCCTTTATTGACTCACTGATCACCGTATCTTCCCTGCCAATGATAGTAGATGCTTTCTCCACGATGGTTACCCGGCTGCCGAACCTTTTGAACATCTGTCCGAATTCCAGTCCTACATAGCTGCCCCCTACAATAATGAGATGTTCCGGCACCTCTTCCAGCTGCAGTACAGACTGGTTGGTCAGGTAATCCAGCTCCTTTAAGGGAGGGGGAATTACAGGACGGGCTCCTGTGTTAATATAAATCTCCTCCGCCTCAAGCTCTTCACCATTAACTGTAACTGTTTTTTCACCGGCAAAACGGGCTTCTCCTTTAAAAAATATGATATTGTCATTCTCCTCAATACCCGAGCTTATGCCCTCAACCGATTTCCCAACCAGTCTATCCTTACGGTTTTTTATTTTTTTAAGATTGGCAGATGCACCTTCAGGGATATCAATCCCCAGTTCGTCACCATGCCTTGCTTCCCATATCCTCCGGGCGCTGGCCACATAAGCCTTGGTGGGGGTGCAACCGTCATTTACACAGGTACCCCCCAGGTGTTCTTTTTCAATAAATGCCACCTTGCTCCCGGCAGCTGCCATTTTAAATGCCAGGGGGGTTCCTGCCTGTCCTGAGCCAATAATGATAGTATCAAATTTTTTCATTCCTTATATTTATTTAGCTATATACAGTTTAATTTGATTAACACATTAATTAACAATATCATCAGACTGACCAAAAAATTCAGCCTGGAATATGGTCATTTAGCACTATCATCCCCGAAAGCATTATTATAATCTATGGCTGCTCCTATAAACGAAGCATGGACAAGCCGGCAATATTGCTGAAAACATGCATTTTTCACAGCATATTTATCATCTCCGGTAAAAAAACAGGATAGTGATCAGGACAAAGCCTATGCCCGAGAGTAAAGGAGGCAAGGCCCCGGAACTTATACCAAGCACTATCATAATAATCGCAATTATTAGCAATAATAACACCAGAATATTTTTAAGACTCATAACCCTTTTATTTAATATTTACATATCCGCTTAATATGGAATTACGAACTCCATGCCATAAAGATCATATTCGGCTGATAATATGTATGCTACTCATTATCTAGTATTTACATTAATCACACAAACTTCCATTTTGTGCCGCGTAACTTAATTATGTGGAAAATATACCCACAGCGCATCAATTTTCATCAAAAGGATTTTGAAAATTACCGGATAAATTCAATTTAACCCGATGCAGCAGGATCGCTGAATAAAAGTGTCAGTGATACATCATCCGGCTTGCGCGACTCACACAGGTAAATATTCCCCATGCATTATCCACATTGCCGCTGAAAGGCACCGGTGTGGTAAAAGGGTCCCTGTTGGCGCCCAGGGCATTTGATATACTTCTGTGGTAATTATATGCAGCCGAGTCTATCCTGTAGAGGTCTACCCTTACTGAATCACGCTCAATATCAGCCAGGGGATAAGTAATTAATACGTCCCCTTCTTCCTTACGGCTGAGATCCAGCTCTGCCTGATGTATGTTAAGTATGCTGTCCCCCCTGAACTCATAAAGCCTCATCTTATAATAATTATATGATGACTCTTCCAGGTTACGGCTGTGTATTTCAAGCAGGGAGCCGTTATAATTCACTCTTTCAATATCCACCTTTCCCGCCGGGCGGCTGACAGCAGTGATAGGACCATATTCTTCACTATCAATAAAAAGACGGTATTCCGAAGCGTCAGGACTCACCAGGCTGTCATGAAGATAATTATACATATACGCTGATTCCCTGTCAAGCTTAATTATATTCCTTAAGCTCAGGCTGTCTTCACCTCTTATAATATATACAGGTGTATTCCACAGCAGGTTGATACGCACCGGTTCCTGCAGACTGGTACTCTGAAAATAAAGCAGCTGAAGGGGCTCGTTGGCAAGCAGGTATGCCTCCACTACAGGAACCGGGTCACCTGCGGGCAAGTCTATATCCAGTCTGTCCTCCATTTCACAGGAGCCCGCAAGCAGGACAAGCATAAACAGGTATATTATCATATTTTTCATTTCCGGTTTATTTTAAGGCTGATAAAGGGGGTGAATGGAAATATGGACAGTTTACGTGGAGTAACCTCCATAGCTCCGTCCGGCAATTCATCAATGGTGAAATACAGGTAATAGGGATTGCTGTTATGATATACATTATAAACACCCATGGACAGGCTTGTTCTGCCCCACTTATGATCAGACCTGTAAAGCAATGAAATATCCATCCTGTGAGCTGCCGGCATACGGAAATTATACCTCTCTGTATAGAGGGGATAAGGCATTACTTCAGGTCCGTGCGGAAGAAATACATAGCCCGTGGGCATGGTAATGACCTGCCCGCTGACTATAAACCAGCTGAGATTCCATGACCATTTATTTGTTACTGGTCCTCTCATATTAACATCCAGCTGGTGAGGAAGGTCATATGAAGGAGAGAAAGGTTTCCCATCATTGATCAGCTCAAAATACCTGCGGCTGCGGGACCAGGTGTAATACAGCCCAGCCCTGAGATACCTGCTGTTAAACTTTATTGAGGCCTCAAAACCTCCTGCTTCGCCCCTCCCAAAGATCAGTGCATCTGCCTGATCAAATGAGATCATTTCTGCTTCTGGTCCCAGTTCACTCAGGCCCTTCATATCTTTATAGAATATCCCAAAATTTGTTTCAATACTGCCCCATTTCCTGTTAATATGCAAGGCATACTGGTCGGCTCTCTGTGGCGGGCTTTTATAATCAGCAGGATACCACAGGTCTGCCGGCATATTAAACCCAAGCGGACTGACAAGATGGGCAAACTGCCAGGTCCTGTCATAACTCAGGTTAAGATCAAATTCCCCCTGCCTGAAATTAAGCAGTAACCGGGGAGCCAGCCTTAACATGCTTTTTGTATTCATATAGTGTAACAGCCTAAGCCCTCCCTGTATCTCTAATCTGTTACCCAGCGGAACCGTAAGCTGGCCGTAGATACCCGAATAAATATTATAGTCGGCTTTAGAGGATGAACGGAGAGTATAAGACAGCGAATTTTCTTCACTTTTTATATAATAATAGCGCAGGCTGTTGAATAAGCCGGCGCTCCACAACCATCCCTCCTTTAATGAGCTACTGTAATCAACACTGCTGTCCCAGCTAAGCATATCATTGCTACGGAGTATATTCCAGGAAGGATTATAAGATCCTGAGAACTTATATCCTGACACCCCTGTGTGTATCTTTATATAGGATGATGTATCAAGTGTCCGCGAAAGATTAAGGGAATACAATTGATTTTCCCAGTCGGTTCGCAGCCTGAGGCTGCCCGTTTCGTAAAGAAAGCGGTCGGCTGTACCAAAAGCAGTAAGATCGGCCATCCAGTCGTTCTTAAGCCGGAAGTGGAGCCGCAGGAAAAGGTCATATAGCTTATAATCCGGCAGAGGGTTAAATCCTTCCTTTTCACCATGCAACTGCTTATAGACTCCTGCCACAAGATCAAAGAAGGAATACCTGGCCGCAGCCATTAACGAAGCCCTGCCTTCTTTCAGCGGGCCTTCAAACTGCAGCTTTGCTGAAAGGTTGCAGAGGGAGGCTGTTATGCTGTTATTATACAGGTCAGGTCTGCGGCTTTCGACCTCCAGGAATGATGACAGTGCATTTCCCTTAGCGGCACTGAAACCGCTTTTCTGAAGTGTGGTGCTCTCAATAATATCAGGATTAAACATGGGTGCTATTCCAAGAAGGTGGTAGCTGTTATGCAGGTCCTGTCCATCAAAAGATATACGGTTGCTGCCATGACCCGTACCCCTTACATTCAGTGCTGCATTAACCTCACTGCTCTTCTGTATGCCGGGCAGGCTCTGCAGGCTGCGTATAATATCGGCCTCGCCAAAACCCGAAGTCATTTTTCCTATTTCATCTTTTCGGAAACTTATCTTCCTTAATTCATTATCCCCTGCTTTATCCACCGGGGCCTTAACACTCACTTCTCCGATAATGTTTTCATTCTGCTCAAGTAAAATTTCAAGGGGCAGCACAGAACCGGTATTAACCTCATACAGCAGGTCATTATATGAAAGGTGTCTGATAACAAGCACACAGGGCAAAGAGGGCGCCTCAATGGAAAAGTATCCGGTACTGTCGGTAATACTGAACCGGGTATTGTTTTCCAGAAACTGTATGCTGGCTCCGGGAACAGGCTTTCCGGTCAGGGAATCGCTTACCTGCCCTGTCAGATTCACCTGGGCTGAAACCACCAGTCCATGCATCAATATGATCAATATCAGGAGACCGTTTTTTTGCATGAGCTAAAAATAAAAAAAAACCGGGCGTATTATAACCCGGTTTTCTCTATTTATTATATCTGATTATTCGAACAGCACATACTCAATAAGCATCTCAGTGGCTATTGGTGTAGTAATGAAACCCATTCCCGGGTATCCGGGGGCAAGTCCTTTCATCGGACCGTAAAACAGTGATGAAATATAAGCTTCCATCTTCACCTTTGCAGGATAACCGCCTTCGTTATAGTCGAAATACTCCATATTAACAAAATCAAAGAATCCGCTGTGAGTCAGCTTAACGGGAGCATTGGTTATCTTCAGTCCTTTCAGTTCAGGTATCATATATTCCAGTGTCTTGCCAAAGAAGTTGGGAAGCATATAATCATACTCTATCTCCACAACCTTCTGCATCTCTTTTTCCAGCGGTTCAATAATTATCTTACCACTGCCGTCCGTTGTGTATATATAGCCATCACCGGCATTATAGCCCGGTATGGTCCATATTTCAACCGGGTTGCCCACCTCATCATAAACGATCTCTGTCAGTTCCATCGTTTCATCAACCGAACCGTCCTCCTGAAGGCTTTGAAGATCAACTTTTGTAAGCAGGTCATCAGTATAGCTCATCACCAGCTGTGCAAAATGTATGGTGTCGGGATTAATGCCATCACCTTTCTCCCCGGCCGGGTCGTACAGGTCATACATATCAACCTGTGTGATCAGGTCGCTGGCATCATAAGTCAACTCTAAATAACCGTCAATTTCGTCCGTATCCCATTCATAGAATTCCACTTTTTCAATCAGGTCATCATTACGCATTGTAAGCTTGGCCCTGGTTGTATCAACAGCCTCGCCCTGCTCATAAATTTTTGTTACCTTTATAATACGATCCGGATAATAAACACGTCCGTCAACACCATCCACAGTCATATAACGGTAATTGTTATATGACTTGTAAAACAGGCTGTCTTCGCCCGCTACAGGGTAATATTTCTCATATGTATCATAGTTTATCTCATCTTCAGGCACAAACCAGCATTTCTCATAGTGCGTATACCTGTATTCTGATCCGGTAAAATAACGGTCTATATACAGATCATATAATTCGCCGTCTTCCTGTACAAAGTTATAACCGTTGTCTTCAGGGAAATATACATATTCAGAATACATCCACTCTTCAGTATAATAATCCATATCATAATTCAGCACTTTTTCAATTGCTTCAAAAGCGGGACTGTCATCAGCGTAATAATTATGCATCTCCATAATATTTATCACATTGCCGTTACCGTCAGGCAGGTTGATAAAGGCCTCAACCATCCTGTTCTGATCGTCATAGCCCAGTTCTGCCATTTTCACATCTCCGACAGACATTGTGGTGATACCGTAGTCTCCTTCCAGTGTGCCCGAAAGGAAGGTAGTATTCCCGTTATTAAGCACAATATATTCTTTTGTTGTACCGTCAGAGAAAGTAACGGTTATTATACCTGTCGCATTATTTATCTCAAAATCAATAACGCGGTTGGGGATAACTTCCGGTGGCACGGTTACAGAAGAAGTGCTGCCGTCACCAAAGGTAACGATCAGTTCATCTCCCTGAAAATCCAGGCTGGCAACATCTGTGGCTTCCAATGCCTCGACTTTTTCCTTTAAATCATCAATATCCTTTTGCAGGTCATCCGTACAGGCGGAAAATAAAAGTCCTGCAAACACAAATAAGTACGCAATCTTTTTCATCGTATTTTTAATTAGGTTTGGTTAATACTAAATATCTTAATGCCATATTGTTATTATATATGCCACTATACTAATGTAATATATGGCTTTTTACGGATACAGGTAATCTATGTTTCATTAATTTTATTAAAAATAATTAAAAAAATAATAGGTTTCCCGAACGCATGAAACACCCATTAAAAAAACATCATTATTTTACATTAAGAGTATGATTATTTTTTAATGGTAAGTTCCATATGGATAATGAAATAAATAAAATATAATCACGTGAAAATGTTATAAGCGCAACATTTTGCTAACCTGCTCATATACATTGTCTGCGGTATACCCCAGTTTTTCGTCCAGAACATCATAAGGAGCTGAATAACCAAAATGATCCAGTCCCCATACAGCTCCATTCTCACCTACCAGGCGCGATAATGTAGATGGTAATCCGGCCGTAAGTCCAAACCTGGGTATGCCCGGAGGCAGTACTGAATCCCTGTATTCCTGGTCCTGACGCATAAACAATCCTTCAGAAGGAACCGATACAACCCTTATCTTCAGCTTATCACGTTCTCTGAGCAGACCGGCACCAGCGACCAGTGTACTTACTTCCGAGCCACTTGCCAGCAGCACCACATCAGGATTTTGATCACTGCCACTAACTATATATGCACCTTTTTCCGCAGCCCTGGCATCCTCATACCTGTTGCCGGATGAGGGCAGGTCAGTGATGTTCTGCCTTGACAGTACCAATGCTGTGGGAGAGGTGGTATTATCAAGTGCCATCTGCCAGCAAACAGTTGTCTCGCAAGCATCGGCAGGGCGCAATACCAGCATGCTGTTACCGGCATGGTTCTTCAGTTGTTCCATTAATCTTATCTGTGCCTCATGTTCAACGGGCTGGTGTGTGGGTCCGTCCTCCCCCACCCTGAAGGCATCATGACTCCATATATATTTTACGGGCAAGCCCATAAGGGACGCAAGCCTGACTGCCGGCTTCATATAATCGGAGAATACGAAAAAGGTGCCGCACACAGGTATAATACCTCCATGCAATGCCATACCATTCATTATGGCCGCCAGGGTGAGTTCTGAAACTCCGCCCTGCAAAAACTGACCTGAAAAATCACCTTTCTTCAATTCATTTGTTTTTTTAAGGAACCCGTCTGTTTTATCTGAATTAGCAAGGTCGGCAGAAGAGACAATCATATTTTCTATCTCCCCGGCAAAAACTGCAAGAACAGCCGAAGATGCAGCCCTGGTGGCTATTCCTTCTTTCTGTTCAATCCTGCCGTAATCAATATCCGGCATCTTACCGGAAAAGAAAGCATCCAGCTTATCCGCTAAGGCAGGATTCTTCTCCGTCCATTCCTTCTCTTTCTTTACGAAAAGTTTTATCTCTTCTCTTTTCTTGTCAAGCGCATCACTGTACAGCTTCTTCACCTCATCAAAAACCATGAAGGGGTCATCCACATCACCCCCAAGGTTAAGTATTGATTTTTCAAAAGAAGCTCCTGCCTTACTTACGGGCTGACCATGTGTTGAGCTCTTACCTTCGAATGACCGGCCTTCATCATCCAGCAGCCCTTTACCCATTATCGTTTTTCCGATTATCAGGCTGGGTCTGCTTTTTTCATTATTGGCAGAATCGAGGGCTTCCCTTATCTGCCTGTGATCATTACCATCAATGGTAATAACATGCCAGCCCCAGGCCCTGTACTTGGCAGCCGTATCTTCGGATGTAACAACATTTGTTTCTGTTGAAAGCTGTATATCATTACTGTCATAGAACATCACAAGGTTATCCAGTCCGAGGTGACCGGCTATACGGCCTGCTCCCTGCGATATCTCCTCCTGTACACCGCCGTCGGAGATAAAGGTGTATATCTTATGAGTCATCCAGTCCCCGAACCTCTGTGCCAGAAACTTCTCTGCAATGGCGGCACCCACTGCATTGGTATGTCCCTGTCCGAGCGGACCGGATGTATTTTCCACCCCTGCCTTAAAATTTGCCTCGGGATGACCCGGCGCTGCACTTTGCCACTGCCGGAAATTTCTAATATCATCCATGGACATAAAGTTACATAAGGCAAGAACTGAATATAGCATTGGCGACATATGACCGGGATCGAGAAAAAACCTGTCGCGATGTCTCCAGTCCGGCCGGTCCGGATCAAAGCGCATATATTCCGAAAAAAGTATGTGTATAAAATCAGCTCCTCCCATTGCCCCGCCGGGATGTCCTGATTTAGCTTTCTCTACCATTGCCATTGATAAGAGCCTGATATTATCTGCAGCTTTTATATTAATGTCAGTTGCCATATTGTGTAAAATTATTAAGTATATTAAAATAAAAGGCAAAAATAAAAAAAACGGGAGAATCTCATTTATTATTCCTCCTTTAATAATCAACAAACCGGCAATTAATACATTTAACTATTTATATTATCTTTGATGTTGTTATATGTATTATTTTGCTTAAAACACCGGCTCTGAGAAAATCAATAAAAATAAAGACAGTGATGATGCTCCTGGCATGGTCGGTAATATTCCTTCATGGGATAATACCACATAAGCATAATGACCACCGTGATGCCCGCTGTCATAATATAATGCACCAAGATTGTTCAGATAAAAAGGATGATCCTTTTGATGACCGGCATCATTATCATCTTACATCTGCCGGTGATGATTATGACCACTCATCATTAATCTGTCATTTTACAACCGAGCTGGTAAATAGTTCCGGACAGGACCACGCTTTTATCCACCAGTCCGGTCTGCACCTGCAATCACTGCCCCTGGTTATATGCCGGTATATTTCCGAAACAGGATGTATATGGGTAATTAACCCGGGATACAGGCTGATGCCACTCAGGGCACCCCCGCTGGCCTGATCATTCTTAAAAATATCATTTCTCCTATTTTAGTCATTTGCCGTCCGGGCAGATGACATATCCGATTATTATAAAATATACAATATGAGATCAATAACCGTATTTATAGCCGTAGCTTACCTGGTCTTTATGTCTGCCTGCAATAATTCAGGCCAGGATCATGTAAACGGGCAGGAACATATAAACGACATGGAGGGGTCCGCGGATCATACCCATGAGCATAATGAAACCTCACACACTCATGGGGAAAGTGAAAGCGGGCATACCCATGAGCATGATGAAACCGCACACGAGCACCGGGAAGACGGTCACGATCATAATCCTGACCAGAAAGAAGACCTGCATAAGCATGATGAAACAGCGAATGATCATCAGCACGGTGAAGAAGGCGAAGAAGACCTGCATGAGCATGATGATCACCTCTCAGCAATGGGGGAAGGGTATCATACTGACATTGTCAGTCCCGCCGATTTTAGCTTTATCTATAAAACAAGCGGGCAGCTGCTGACAGATAACAAAGATGAGATAACCATAACGGCATCCGCATCCGGCATTGTCAGCTTTAGCTCCCACCTTCTCTATCCCGGGGTAAAAGTAAAACCAGGTCAGCACTTGTTTATCGTTTCCGGTAAAAACATGACAGAGAATAACAGTGATATCGAGTACCGTAAATTAAGGGCAGAGTACCTTGCCGCTGAAGAGAATTTCGCAAGGGCAAAGAGGCTTATTGAGGATAAGCTAATTACAAGGGAGCATTACCTTGAAGCCAGGCTGGCCAGGGAGAAATTGCTCTCCGAGTACGAGAATTTCACCAGGACAATCAGTGATGAAGGAAGTATAATACCCTCCCCGGCCGGGGGTTACATTAAAGACCTCTATGTAAGGGAAGGCCAGATGGTACGCACAGGCGACAGGATTGCCTCGGTAATGACAGAACATAATATGATCCTGAAAGCAGATATCCCGGCTGCCGACTTTGGAATAATCACGGACATAAAGGATGCTAACTTCACCACCGCTTACAGTCCGCGCCTCTTCTCAACCGAAGAACTGGACGGGGAGATAATATCATACGGAAGGAGCACGGGAGATGACTCCTACTATATCCCCCTTTATTTCAGGCTTAATTTTAACAGCCAGCTCCTGCCCGGCACTTTTGCCGATATATGGCTTAAGGGAAAAACAATAAATGATGTACTGCTCGTGCCCAACGGGGCGCTGATGGAAGAATATGGCAAGATATATGTTTTCAGGGCCGAGGGGGACAGTTTTGAGAAAAGATATATTAAATGCGGTAAATCCGATGGTAATGTCACCCATGTACTGGAGGGACTGGAAGAAGGAGATGAAATAGTAACAGAGGGCACATACAGGGTCAGGCTGATGCTGCAGGGATCAGGCATACCTGAACATAACCATAATCATTAAACCACAGATCATGCTAAACAGGATAATAGACTTTTCTCTTAAAAACAGGCTTACAATACTTATTGCAGCCATCGTTTTATTACTCTCGGGATCATATATAAGCAGCAATATGGATATTGATGTGTTCCCTGAACTAACGGCACCAACAGTGGTTATTATGACCGAAGCGCCGGGTATGGCACCCCAGGAAGTGGAAAGACTGGTGACCTTCCCCCTGGAAACAGCGGTAAACGGGTCAACAGGCATAAGAAGGGTAAGATCCTCTTCATCAATGGGATTCTCCATCGTATGGGTTGAATTCGACTGGAAAACAGATATATACCATGCGCGCCAGACCATAACTGAACGGATAATACAGGTTAGTGCTGAACTGCCACAGGGTGTCAACAAGCCGGTGCTGGCACCACAGTCATCACTGCTGGGAGAGATGATGATACTGGCCATTGAGTCAGACACGGTCAGCAATATGGACCTGAGAACCTTTGCTGAATGGAACCTGCGACCGCGATTGCTGTCCATTCCGGGTGTTGCACAGGTAACAACCATTGGTGGCGATTTCAGGGAGTACCAGGTACAGGCCGATCCCTACCGTATGAAGCACTACGGGGTGAGCATGAACGAACTGGAGGCAACATGCAAAAGTATTAACAGCAATTCATCAGGAGGATTTATCAACCAGTATGGCAATATATATCATGTAAGGGGCATTGCACGTACAAGCAATACAGACGAGATAGCTAATGCAGTAATAAAAACACATAAGGGCCTGCCCGTTAAAATAAATGATGTTGCGGA
Organism: Bacteroidales bacterium; assembly: GCA_046542595.1. Taxonomy (GTDB): domain Bacteria; phylum Bacteroidota; class Bacteroidia; order Bacteroidales; family VadinHA17; genus UBA9300. The sequence continues at coordinate 20,271 of JBKHBA010000004.1, forward strand.
TGTAAGTACGGGTGCTGCACCGGGGATCGGAGATGGTTCATATAATGCAGAGGATGCAGTACTTCTGAATATTGTCAAGCAGCCGGGCATTAATACGGTTAATCTTACAAAAGAAATACGCCGGATCATAGAAAGTATTGAAGACAATACAAGTCGCGATATCAGGATACACAGTGATGTATATAACCAGGCCGACTTCATTAATGTGTCGGTCAGGAATGTGATGCGGGCACTGATTGAAGGCGGTATTTTTGTAATAATAATATTATTTATTTTCCTGCTGAACACACGTACCACGCTGATTTCCCTTCTGGCAATACCCCTGTCACTGCTGTTTTCCATAATAGCACTCAGGCTGATGGACTATACCATCAATACCATGAGCCTGGGCGGCATGGCCATAGCCATAGGTTCATTGGTTGATGATGCCATAATCGATGTGGAAAATGTATATAAACACCTGCGCAGTAATGCGGTACTTGATAAAGACAGAAAAAAACCCGTTCTCAGGGTCATATACGAGGCATCCACCGAGATAAGGCCATCCATCTTCAATGCAACACTGATAATAATAATAACATTTATTCCCCTTTTCTTCCTGGAAGGAATGGAGGGCCGAATGCTTAAACCCCTGGGTATATCATTTATAATTGCACTTATGGCCTCACTGCTGGTGGCATTAACCATAACACCGGTACTTTGCAGCTACCTGCTGACAAATGAAAAGAGGCTGATAAAAAAAGCCAGGGGATCATGGGTGGAAAGGAACCTGAAGAATGTATACAGGAAAAGCCTGGCTGTGAGCCTGGACAGGAATTTGACCGTAGTGACAAGCGCTGCCATCCTGCTGGTTTCAGCGATAATCATAAGCTTCAGCTTCGGCAGCACCTTCCTGCCGCCTTTTAACGAGGGGGCCCTCTCGGTCAACCTGACGGCCAAACCGGGTATATCCCTTGAGGAGTCGTCAAAAATTGCACGTGAAGCGGAAAAGATGCTGCTGGACATGCCCGGGATAAGCTCACTGTCAAGAAAAACAGGCAGGGCTGAAATGGCTGAACATTCTTTTGCCGAAAACGTATCCGAGCTGGATGTGCCTTTTAAACTTAGCGGGCAGACAAGGGAGGAATTTTTCTCAGAACTGAGAAGCAAGCTCAACGAGCTGCCGGGGGTAAGCGTGGAGGTAGGACAACCTATAACACACAGGATGGATCATATGCTGTCAGGCACAAGGGCCAATATCGCAGTTAAGATATTCGGCAATGATCTGAACCGTTTATTCCGTATTGCCAATAGTATTAAAGATGAAATACAGGACACCGAAGGTATAGCGGATATAAACGTGGAGCAGCAGATAGAGGCCCCGCAGATAAAGATCACAGCCAAAAGGGATATGCTGGCCAGGTATGGCATTCCCGTAAACAACTTCACTTCCTTTATTAACACTGCTCTAAGGGGCAGTACTGTATCTGATGTGTTTGAGGATGAGAAAAGATTCCCGATGGTGCTCAGGTATAATGAAGAGGCACGCAATAATATCGCATCAATCAGGAATGCCATGATAGACACCCACAAGGGCAAAAAGGTACCACTGTCATTCGTTGCCGATATTGAATCCTCATCAGGACCCAATGCTATAAGCCGCGAGAACGTGCAGAGAAAAATCGTTATCTCGGTAAACGTTGCCGGCAGGGATGTAGGCAGCGTGGTAAGAGACATAAAATCGACTGTAGGCGAAAATATCATCCTCCCTGAAAATTACAGTATTGAATACGGAGGCCAGTTTGAAAGTGCCGCAAGCGCCTCAAGAAGATTGATTGTCACCTCCATACTGGCCATACTTGTTGTCTTTATGGTCCTTTACCAGGAATTCAGGAACAGCAGGCTGGCAGCTGTTGTACTGCTAAACCTGCCACTGGCACTTATCGGAGGGGTCTATGCCATATGGTTTTCATCCGCCGTTATAAGCATCCCTACCATAATAGGATTTATAACCCTGTTTGGTATTGCCACCCGTAACGGGCTACTGCTTATATCGAGGTATGAAGCACTGTCCGGCAGCAATATAGATCTGAAAGAAATGATCATAACAGGATCAACCGACAGGTTAAACCCTATATTGATGACCGCACTGACAGCAGCGCTGGCACTTATACCACTGGCTGCGGGAGGCGATAAACCGGGAAACGAGATACAGAGCCCGATGGCTGTGGTGATACTTGGCGGATTGCTCTCATCCACACTGCTTAATATATACCTTATACCATCGGTATATTTTCTAATGTATACAAAACGAACTGATAATTAAACGATCATGAAGCGGGCTTGCGGGCTCACGAAAAAATTTTAACAATTTAAAATATACAGATCAAACTAATGAAACGTCCATTAAAAAATCATCATTATTTCACATTAAGAGTATGATTGTTTTTTAATGGTAAGTTCCATGTGGCCAATAAAATAAATAAAATATAATCACATG
>JBKHBA010000235.1:0-4450 GCA_046542595.1 Bacteroidales bacterium
CGCTGTCCCCGTCAGCCTCCGTGCCTTCCGGATCAATAAAAAAGCGCTCCAGCAGGAATAATTTCTCCTCGAGCATATCCCCCATACCCAGCTCCTCCGCCATACGGTACAGCTCAACCTTCAGCAGCTCAGCACCGTACTTCTTCAGCATCATCAGCAGGTCGGTGTACAGCCTTAATTGCGACTCCCCCTGCACCATCTCATGGTAATGAAGGTGCTTCACAAGGAAAAGGAAGTGAAGGCGTGGCGCCAGTATGCCGTGACCGGCACCCTCCTGCAGACGCTGAGTCATCCCGCTTCCTTCAAAGAGACCGAACTGCATACCATCAGGATCGGGGTGACCGGCACCCTCCTGCGTCTCTTGCCCCTCAAAAAGGCTGTGATGCATCTCAAAGGAGATGCCATCCTTATACAGCTCGGGCATATGCTTGCCTATCCACGGCAGTATCTCTTTGTAGCGGGCCGACTTAATAATATGCGGTTCATAGCCCCTGGTCAGCAGGTATTCCCATGCTTCCATGCATCTCTTTCTCGGTACCAGAAAATCCACATCGTTCATCTGCCTCAGCCCCCTGTTGCCGTACACGGTCCTCTCCAGGGCCATACCTTTTATCAGCACCGGCCTTATACCTGTCTCGCCCAGCAGCTTCTCCAGCTCATCATACTTCTCTGACAGGATGGTGTTGCGGCCCAGGCTCTTCATATAGGCATTATATAATACTGACAGCTCTTTCTCCGGCACCATAGCGGTCAGCCCCAGCTCCTTGAAATTATAATATACCAGGGCACTGATACCATGCTCATTGGCCAGCCACACAAAACGTTCCCAGTCGTCAATGCCTGCTGCCAGCTTCTTTATCTTCACCGCGTCCTCTTCCGTGAAAGAGGTGCGGCAGAGGGCAATAAGCAATTTATGCACGGGCCTTACCTTCTTCATCAATACATGCTTTTTTGCTGTTCATACAGGCGGCTGTAGCTGCCGCCTGCTTTCATAAGTTCATTATGGGTGCCTGTCTCGGTCACCACTCCCCCGTCTATCACCACTATCCTGTCAGCTATCTTCACATTGGCCAGCCTGTGACTGATAAGTATGCATGTGCGTCCGGCCGACAGCTCGCTGAAGCGGCTGAACATATCATATTCGGAGTCGGCATCCAGGGCCGAGGCCGGCTCATCCAGCACCAGTATCTCCGGCTCACGGTACAGGGCACGGGCCAGCGCTATCTTCTGCCACTCACCCCAGCTCAGCTCGCGACTATCGTCAAACAGCCTGCCAATAACGGTATCATAGCCACGCGGCAGGCTCTCCAGCAGCCCTGCTATGCCGGCCCTGCCGGCAGCCTTCCTTATCCTGTCCATATCCTTCTCCCCGTGTATATCTCCCGCCCTGATATTATCCGCCGCACTAAGGTTATAAAGCATAAAATCCTGGAAGACAACGGAGAAAAGCCTTCTGTACATGTCCGGCTCTATATTCCTTATATCATTACCGTCAACCAGTATCTTGCCGGCCTGCGGATCATACAGCCTGCACAGCAGCCTCACCAGGGTCGTCTTACCGGCACCGTTGGCGCCCACCAGGGCCACCGTCTCGCCCCTGTTGATCTTCAGGCTCACACCCTTAAGCACATCGCTGTCCGAAGAGGGGTACCTGAAAAAAAGATTCTCTATCCTTATATTGCTCTTCAGCCTGTCCACAGCCACCACGGGAGGCCTCACCGTCACCGTCTCCCTCAGCTTAAGAAAATCAAAAATATCATTGATAAAGAGGCTGTCCTCGTAGAGTCCAGCCACAGCACCCAGCATCTGCTTTATATATGTCATGCCCATCCTGAAAGCCAGGAGGAACATGGCCAGGTCGCCCAGGCCAATACCACCACCCACCGTCCGCATTACTATATAATAGAGGGTCACCAGCACGGCCGCCGCTTTAAAGACAGAGGACACCAGCTCTATAAGGGAGCGCTTTCTTATAATATCCAGCTCCTCCTTCTTCTGCCTGTCAAAGCTGTCGCGGAACAGCCCTGAGAAATAGCTGCCGAGACCGAAAAGCCGCAGCTCCCTCGACGGGCGGTCGCCGGTAAGCAGCCAGTTGAAGTAGGCCGACTTACGGGCCACAGGCGTCAGCTCGCGCCGGAAATTATACAGCAGCCCGGAGAAATAAACCCTCAGCCATATACCCGGTATATTGGCCACCAGCAATATCACGGCCAGCCACCAGCTGAGAGTAGCCAGGAGTCCGGCCATCAGCAGCAGCGAGATGCCGGAACGCAGCAGCGACACTGTATTGTTCACTATGGAACCCGGACGGAATGGGGCTTCGCGGGCAGCCCTTGTAAGGCTGTCGTAATAACCGGGATCCTCAAAATGCTGCAGGTCGAGCGATACCGACTTATTATGTATCAGCCGGTACATATACGACTCCAGGTGCCAGGCCTGCTTCTTTCTCACCAGGTTGCCCATGGACTGCACAGCCTCATCAATAAAATATAAGACGGCTATGGCCAGTATCATCCACAAAACCATCCTTGTATTGCCGGCACTTATATCATCTGCCGCCATGGTCACCGAGTCAATAAGCTTCTTTATAAACCACAGCAGTGCCAGTGGCAGGAAGCTGCTGACAAGGGATATAACGATGTTGACAGCTGTCCAGCCCGGTGCCGAACGCCGCACCAGCTCCAGCGATTTTCTGAATAGCCTGATCCTCTGCTTCATACGATTAATATTATATTCACTGCGTGCATGATAACCCTCCGCCGGATTCATGCCCGCTTCATTAAGGGAAGATACAAAAAATATCTCCTTGTCAAGCCCAAATTTTAATAGCCCCGAATTCGATGTCTTTAGAAATAATTCGGGATCATATAGTTTTACTCCAGCTCCAAAAAAATGGATTTAAGCAGTATGTGTATCTCTGAAAATGGATGGAGGGGGTTATCATTATGTAATCAAGATCAATCACACAATATACATAATCGTATCCTTCTCTGGCAAATTGTTTTGCTTTTTGAATGATTGATCTGAAATTCGAAGACTTTGGCAATGAGGGCTTTAAACTAAACCTTAGTCTTTCAGTTTGTCTCAAATCGTTGAAATAGTGCCATTCGGTAGGTCCTTCACCAATAACAGCAACAGAAATCTTTTCTATTTTAGGGCGACGGTTTTTTCTCATTAGTATTTGTAATAAAAATATTCCCCAGGTTTGGCTTTGCTCCTAATTTTCCAATTCTGTACCGGTTGAATTCAGATATGTTCTTATGAAACTTAAAATCAGACAAAGAAAATAACTCGGAAAATCCTTTATCGTTTTTTTCAGTGAACCAGATTGTATCTCTTCTAACAAGATCCCTTTCATTGAGGATGCTGATATCATGTGTTGAAAATATTAATTGTGAGTGTTCAGAATTAACTAAAAAAGTCTTTATAAAATGGATTAAAAGATCATAATGTAAAGAGTTTTCAAGTTCATCTATACTTACTGTCACTTTATCATTAATTAATAAATTCAATACCCCGCTTAGTCCATAATACCTTAATGTGCCTTGGGATTCAAGATCTTGAGGCAACAGGTGATTACCTGACTCCCCATCGGCAGATAGAGCTTTATGTATAAAGTTTAAAATTTTTGGTTTAATAGATCCCTTTTCAATTATATCTTGTTTTTCCTCTTCAGGTATTGGCATCTTGTTAATCTGACTTATCAAATTGTTGTCTAATTCTAATTCCTTTTCCTGGAATTGGATATCTTCAATTGCGAAATCAGCCTTATTGAGGACTTCAAGTACAAAATCTTTGCATTTTTGTGATTCCTCAACCCTGGAATTAGTCCATCCCAGCAAATTTGTAGAGGGTAAAATAATTGGCCTTAATGAGAATTTAAACCACCCCAGCACTTTATCAAGTTGTTGAGATGTTACATTTGAAATTGAATAAGAAGCAATTACGCTTGTGTTATTAATAGTATTACCTTTTAGTATTGTTTGGGCTTCATTTGACAACTTACTCTTTTCGCCAAACTTTATGGATGATATTTTATGATCAGGATCATATGTCCTGTCAAATAATAACGCAGGCTGATTTGATGGGTAATATACCAGCTTCTCGCTAAGTATGACATTATTATTCAATATAATAGAATAGATATATTTAAATTGGTCAACAAAAAAAGTTATCGAAAACTCTCCCGGAGCATCCTTTGTCGAAGGATCAAATAAAAATGGAGTGAATTTTACCTTTTTTAGCTTATCCCTTTTGGGAATGATGGCCTGGGATCTTAAAAAGTCTAATGATTTTAGAATGTTAGTTTTACCCGAAGCATTTGCACCATATAATATTCCAAGCTTTAAAACCTTATTACCGGGATAGATCTTTGTACAATAGTAATTTTCAAGAAACTTATCACTTGTTGGTTCAAAACTTAGTATTGCTTCATCTTTAAAAGAGAGAT
>JBKHBA010000236.1:0-4401 GCA_046542595.1 Bacteroidales bacterium
TTTAATTATCCGTGCAATATCTTTTGACCCTGTCATAGCATTACTGTTACGGCAGTAAATTTAGGTTATTTTTTAATCAATAACAAGCTTTATGCAAAATATTACTGCTATAAAGGTAAAATAGGTTTAAAAGCATTTATTTTTCTAATTCATTACGCCATATTACTGCTATAGCGGTAAATGACCTCGATAACGCGAGGTATAATTGGGTTTAAACCTTGAACTGTTTTAACACAACGGGCAAAAGAATGCCGGATTTATGTGGGCGCTTGCTCTTCAGGTTTTTATTTATTGATCTCCTTATCCCAGTTATAGGTGGCTGCATCTTCGAACCATTCGGGCCACTGGGCGGTCCATTCCGGGACTGTGCAGTGCTTTACCCTTTCCATTTTGCGGTAGGGTTTGATGTCGAGGACGGGCGTGCCATGCTCGGCATCGATAAAGGGGGTGTGTATTATTCCATTTTTTAAATTAATTTCCTGTACCCTGATTGTGCTTGCGAGTACAGGATTGGGCCTGAAGGGTGCACGTGTGGCAAAAACACCAATCTCATCGGGGCCTTTTTTAAATAGCTTACCCAGCTTCAGTGTCTTCCTGCCTTCATTGCTGTCGCTGAGATGTCCCCACCATATGATGTCTATATGGCTGTAATCCTCAAGACCGGTAAGAGCCTCGAGGTACTCTTCCCTGATTATAATATGATAGTCACCCCGTTCTGCATTTACCGATCCTATAGCTTTGACCTGGAAAGTATCTTTCATATTCCCTTTGTTTTTTAATTGATTTCTTATTATTACTGGCGCCTTATATCGTTTGGTTTTCCTTCTTCCATTATCTTTTTAAACTGCCTGGTGAACCTGGCTGCAGGAGCGCCGTCAATGATGTCATGATCAAAGCTTATTGTAAGGCACAGGTGCTCCCTGCTTTCAGGCCTTCCTTCAATAATCACGAACCTGTCCACAATACTGCCAATGGTTATGTTAAGTGTATGACTAGCAATCGGCAATCCCCAGCCGGCCCCCCTTCCAATCATGTTGCCGGATGTTACCATAACCGTACCGGCCCTTTTCTTCATCTGCCCCGGTGAACGGTCGAGCAGACGAAAGATTAACCGTCGGATGAATGCCGGAATGGACAGGTAGCGTTTTATAGAGCGATAAACCTCGGCGCTATCAGTATTTTTATTCTTTTCCTGCCTGATCCCCTCCGATATTGCTGCTATCGATTTCTTGTTGGCCGACCTGACTATCATGGCAACGACCTCGTTCCTTTCATCCACTTTTCTTTCAATGGTAGTGGAAACATCAACATCATCAAACATTATCAGGCGGTTTCTCCTGTCGCGATACGCATGGATGTGTTTATAATTCTCAACTGTTTTGGCCACGCAGTAAATAATATAGGCAGTGAATGAGATAAATCCTTTTGACTCTCTTTTTAACTGTCTCAATGCAGACCTGGCCTCTGTGATATCCACTTCAATAAAGCTGTGTATCATGTTTTTCCTTCTTGCAGCTTTCAAAAGGTCAACAGTTGCTTTTCTTATCTTCGGGTATTTCTCAGCTGTAAAATCGTTTCCCATACAAGTTCTATATCATAAGCTGTCTGGCAAATCATGTAGCCCGGGCATTTAAAATAGGCTTAATTATTTATATAACAAAATCAGCTTATATAAACAAAACTGTTGTAGCCAGCAGTGACAGGGTAGACAAAGGAGATTATTGTTTTTCAGATGCACTATGATTTTCGGGTTTATCGCAGGATTTGACAGGCAGAATAACTAATATCAGTGTTGTTTTATAACTTTCTTAAAGCCTGATTGTTTCTCCTGTCTTAAGCTGTCTCATGCCAAAAGCATCGTAAAAAGCTGCCATTGCCGGGAGTGCTGTGCAATGTGAGGGATATACCTGTTTTACTTCTTTTTGCCGGAGGTATTTTATTGTTTGTTTTGTCTGCTGATTATTATCCTTCAGATGGAAGCCTCCCATGATACCGTAGATCCGTTTTTCTCCTGTAACTTTCAGGGCATGCTCCAGGGTATTAACCACTCCGGCATGACCGCAGCCGGTAACCACAAAAAGGCCCTCTTTGTGTATAAGTGCAACAGCACTGTCGTCCATTATGTAGTCTGGACTGCCATCTTCAAAAGTAAAGTATGTCTCTTTTGATTCAAAATCTGTTACACGTGGTATCTCGCCAAGGAAGACTATATTTTCTGTTATCCTGTAAGGTTCAGCAGAACATATAAGTTTAAACTTCTTTTCCAGTTCATCCCTGTTCCCGTACAGTCCGATATATTTCTTACCGCCCCTGCCATATTTTTTACCAAAGCAAGCGGGATGGCAGATAAGGGTACCTCCACCGAGGTATTTAAGGCCGTTACCATGGTCATAATGGCCATGGCTCAGTATAATGGTATCGACACTATCCATATCAATATTCATTATATCTGCATTTTTCAGAAAAAGATCAGACTGGCCTGTATCGAAGAGGATACGCCTGCCGTCATGCTCTATAAGGTAGGATAGTCCGTGTTCGGCTGCAGTGTATGTGCCCGGGGCGTTATCGGTCAGAATGGATATTTTCATGACAGCTGATTTTAAAGACTGAAGATTAAAAGTTTAAAGCTAAGCAATATGCAGGATAAATTAAGCTGTCCGGGACATCATTCAAGTTTTCTTGGCCCGTTAAACATGGGATCGCCCTCATAGCCCAGTTCTTCCCAGTTGAGCCTTGCATAGCCTCTCCGTGTGTGGCAATCAGTACACTTAAGTGATTGTGCTGCCGGGGCAACCATGTGGTTGATAGGCCAGTACATCTCTGTCTCTGCAAAATCATATTTACCGGAATAGGGCAGTCCTGCAGCCTGCATACCTTTTTCGGATGCCTTATCCCAGTTATAGATATCCCAGTATCCATCCTTGCCGAACAGTTTCGGTATGATAAGGTAGTTATTCCTGGCGTCATATGGCTGTTTGCCACGCATCACCTTGAAGGGCGTGATCTTAGCTTCCCGGTCATCAATATTGCCGGTGAGACTGTTGAGCTGAACAATCTTTTCTGGCTTGATGATATCGCCCTGCATATAGTAATCGGCCTGACCGTTATGCCAGTGATATTCGGGCACCATATTTTTATCCCAGCGGAACTCTCCTTTCTTTTTATCATATATAGGCATACCGTATTTATCTGTCTGCACCTCCTTATTGCTGCCTGCCTCTGACCAGTCCCACCAGGTCTTTGTCGGCTCTTCACGCGCGAAGGAGGGAATGTGACATGTTTCACAGGCCACCGAGTTGCTGTGGTCATTGATTATCTTTTTCCTGTGAGGCCTGTCGCTGTGACAGTCGCTGCAGGCTATATGGTTCCTGTCAGCCGCCATTGAGCCATGACTGGCTCCCAGTATCATGTGGTTTTCACCTGCATGGCAATCGGAACAGGTAAATCCAAGACTACCCATATGAACGTCGAGCTGAGGGGAAGGGTTCAGTATGCTTTCGTCCATGTCGCCATGCTTGACACCCGTTCCGCCACCACCGTTAAAGTGGCATACACTGCAGTTATTGATGCCTGTGGGACCAACGCTCTTTGCTGCCACCAGGAGGTCAACAGAGGGATCAGGCATTCCTGCCCCTGTTGGTGTTTTGCTGTAGGTGCCGCTTCCGTCATGGCATATAAGGCAGTCAATATTCCTGCCATCGCTGAAGTCGAAGCTTTCATCTTCCCACCCGTAACCTATATGGCAGCTTGTACACCTGGGCAAGTTGGAGGGAATGGCGATGCAGAAGTTATTAATGCTGTTCTTCTTCCCGAATCTCACCTTATTTCCGCTGCTGTCAGTAAATTCATCACCTGTCCAGTTCCAGTGCCTTGTCTTCATTATATCCTCATCCATTCCCGGATGGCACTGCAGGCATGTTTCGGTGACATCCTGCGGCGTATTAAAGGGACCTTCAATAAATTCAGAATGGTCTGTTTGTGCACCGGCAATGAAGCTTGCTAAGGAAAAAGTAATTATCAGAGATAATATTTTCATGATGACTGCTTATTTAGACTAATTAAGATATAAAGTTATAATAATTATTAATCGAAGACAGGGGAGTATCTAAAAATATATCCTGGTTGCTGACAGATATGCCTTTTGATGTATTCAGTGTCCCTGCTTTCTATTGCCTGCCAATTGTCATTACCTTTATCTGAGTCGAATCATTTTTCATGCTTGTAACATCACCACCGCAATTGGTGAAATAGACATAATTTCCCTTGTCGCGGAAACGGTATACTCTGCATCCGTCATGCTCAAACAGGTATTCCACCCTGTAGGTCCGGTTATTATCCGGCCGCTCCCTGGAAAGTGGTCTTTGTGAAAAACATGAATAAAAGCTGAAAGCAATTATTATT
>JBKHBA010000237.1:0-4397 GCA_046542595.1 Bacteroidales bacterium
TTATGATGATGTGGGAAAACTTGGATTTGCGGAGGCAGGAGATGTGGCATATAAGGACCTGAGGGAAAACCTGCCGTATGCCTCTGATATATTTCTTGGTCATGTCAGGTACGGCACATTCGGGATGAACAGCATTGAAAATGTGCATCCCGTAATGAGATCCAATAACTGGAGGTCTAGAAACCTGGTGCTGGCCGGAAATTTTAACCTTACAAATGTAAATGATATTTTCAGTTCACTCGTGGATATAGGCCAGCACCCTACCGATTTTTCCGATACTGTGACAGTGCTCGAGAATGTAGGTCATTTTCTTGATGATGAGGTTGAAGACCTTTTCAGGCAATACCGGAAGAAAGGTTTAAAGAAGGTGGAAATAAGTCCGCTGATAGAAAAGAATATAGAGGTAGCTTCTGTTCTCCGCAAGGCGAGTAAAAAATGGGATGGAGGTTATGCGATGGCAGGAATGCTGGGGCATGGTGACACCTTTGTGGTAAGGGATCCATGGGGTATACGTCCTGTATTCTATTATACCGATGATGAGGTGCTGGTTGTTGCTTCCGAAAGACCGGTAATACAGACCGTTTTCAACCTGAAAACAGACGAGGTGAAAGAGCTTCAGCCCGGTTATGCCGTTACCTCTAAATCAGAGGGAGGACTGCAGATTGAGATGATACGGGAGCCCGGCATAGAGAAAAAATGCTCCTTTGAGAGAATTTATTTTTCGCGTGGTACAGACAAGTCAATATACAGGGAAAGAAAAAGGCTGGGAGAGCAGCTCACAGGAAAGGTGCTGGAAAAGGTAGATTATGACCTGGAGAATACGGTGTTTTCTTATATACCCAATACAGCCGAATCGGCATTTTACGGACTTATCAAGGGACTTGACGATTATCTTATCGAGAATAAGATAAGGATTATCAAAGAAAGAGGAAAGGATATACCTGATGAGGAAATGGAAAAGATCCTGTCTGGTAAGCCGAGGATAGAGAAGCTGGCGGTTAAAGATGCCAAGCTAAGAACCTTTATAACGGAAGATAAGGCGCGTGATGATCTGGTGGGGCATGTTTATGATGTCACCTATGGTGTTATCAGGAGGGGAGTGGACAGCATGGTTGTGCTTGATGATTCCATTGTGAGAGGTACAACACTGAAGAAAAGTATCATAAGAATACTCGACAGGCTTGACCCCAGAAAAATTCTTATAGTTTCTTCATCACCGCAGATCAGGTACCCTGATTGTTATGGTATCGATATGGCCAGGATGGGCGATTTTATTGCTTTCAGGGCTGTTATTGAGTTGCTGAAAGAACGCGGAATGGATGGGAGAATAGAACAGGTATATGAGAAAGCCCTGGAGGAGAATGAGAAGCCACTTGATGATATTACAAATGTGGTTAAGGCGATTTATGAGCCTTTTTCAGCAGAAGAAATTTCATCAAAGATAGCCGCTATGCTTAAACTGCCCGTGATAAATGCTGAGCTTGAGATTATTTACCAGTCGATAGAAGGCCTGCATGAGGCATGCCCCGGACATCTTGGCGACTGGTATTTCACAGGCGATTATCCAACGCCGGGGGGTAATAAGGTGGCTAACCGGTCATTTATAAATTATGTTGAAAAAAGGAATACCAGGGCTTACTGATCGCTGATATCATAATCTGCCCTGTAAGAAGCCAGGTGCCTGTTGATCTTTTCAACATAAATATCCTTGACGGTTATCATTATTCCTGTTTCATTAACCTGCCCGAAGCTCTCGTTATGTATTGTACCGAAGGTGCGCATTGATGGAGACAGGTTCATGTAGGCATTGATCAGGGGAGGCACCGTTTCCCCCAGCTTCCTCACTTCCTGTGACAGTATTTTGTAGTCGTCCCTGTAATTATCGGCAGTAAAAATGCTTTCCATCAGCTCATTATCAATATCCATGGATATGTCTTCTTTAGGAACAACCAGCTTATCCGGATCGCTGAAATGTTTTTTCATAAAATAAATTATCATTTGGCGGGCATGTTTATGAAAATGAGGGTACATCGTAACCTTTCCGAATAGATATTTTATATTGGGGTTTTCTATGATAATGGCACCCAGGCCGTCCCAGAGGTTGTCAAGTGCATACATGCTTTTCCTGCCTTTGGCCCTTGACTGGTAATCAGGCTGCACAAACGACCTGCCCAGCTCCATAAGGTGAGGCAGGTAATTCTCAGTGAAATCATCCGAGAAATGGAAATAATCATAGGAGGCCATATCCGAAGGATCAACCTTCTTCTTCCTGTTGTCATGTATGAAATACCTGTACCCGCCTATGATATCCCTGTTCTCCGGGTCCCACACTATTAATTGCTGGTGAGGAGATTTTGCCGACATATCGTATTCGTCAAGGTCAATCTCCTTACCCGTTCCCCCGCCGGCGCCCCTGAAAGTGAGTTCGCGCAGACGTCCTACTTCATGCATCAGTGCAGGGCTTTCATGGCTGGTAAATATATATACCTCGTTATTTCCATTATTGGTTTTTCGCAACAGCCTTTCTTCCTTCAGTTCTTTTTCAATCTCCCTGGTGGCTATTGCATCAACAATTTTTTTCATGGTCATCTCTTTTGGACTGATAAAAAATTTTTGAATATTTAACTGTTACGGGCGAAAAATCTGGTTCAAAAATAATAAAATTCCCGGTTATGGAACTGTTTCAGCCAGTTCATATGTTTTCCCCTTTAACCATTGCGCCCATTCATATGGTGTTTTTGAATTATCAAGTGTGTCACTGCTTATAGCTTTGCCAAAAACTATATGCAGGTCTTTGCCTCTCTGCCTGAACATCTCATCGGGCAGATACAGCATCTCAATATTTGATTTTATTCCTATTGCTTTTCTGAAATTTGAAAGATTATAGAACCAGTCTGAATTCCTGCCGGAGAAATACACGGGAACAATGTCGCGTTTATGCCTTACTGCTTTCACCACGAAGTTTTTTTGCCATTCGAGATCCCTTATCTTTTTGTTTTTCTTCCTGGAGCATAAGCCTGCCGGGAAGTAAAGTATTTGTGAATCAGAAGCATATGCATCATCTATTCTTTTCACCGCCTCCCTTGCCTGGCTGCCATGTTTGTTGATCGGCAGAAATACACCGGACATATTCTCAATATTCATCAGGATGTCATTCACCGGGAACTTAATATCATCGTAATATTTGGAAAGCTCAGCTATGAACACGGCCCCGTCAAGTCCTCCCAGGGGATGGTTTGAAACAAAAATATAACGTCCGGAAGCAGGAATGTTATGCTTGTTATGAGCCCTGTAACTGACTCCCAGGTAAGCAAGTCCTGCCTTAACAAGTTCTATATCCCTGAGGTTGCCGTATCTGGACAAAAAATCATTTAGCTCGTCTTCGTGAATGATTCGCCTCAGGTACCTGATAACAAAACCCGGTATCAGCCTGGCCAGTCCCGGGTTTTTGTCCCGGAATATCTCTTTTACATCTATCCTGGTTTGAACAGATACTTTATTCTCATCCATTATTTACCCCTCTGACAATAATATAACCTGATGCAAATTTAGTCAAAAAATGCTAAAACCCTTTCCTTATGAGGATCAAAGTTTGAGCCAGAAAAAAGGCAGGCCTTAATTGAAACTGCCCGGGGTAGCGGGCAAAAGTTATCAACAAAGTGGAAAAAAATGGCGTAAAGTGGCGTAAAGTGGGTATTTTTTCTTACTTTTACCTTCAAAGCGTTTTTATAGTTATGGCCACATTTATTGGTGATTACAGTTGCAGGATTGATGCCAAGGGGAGGTTGATTTTCCCATCTGCCTTTAAAAAGCAGATGCATTCAGCTTCCGATGGCCATTTCGTGGTCAGGCGGGATATATTTGAGCAGTGCCTGGTTTTATATACTGCCGGGGACTGGGAAGAGCAGATGGATAAGATCCGCCGAAAGATAAACCCTTATAACCGTGAGCATAATATGTTTATGCGTAACTTTTTTAAGGGTACGGCAGAACTGGTGCTTGACAGCAGCAACCGTTTATTGATACCGCGCCGTCTGCTGGAGGCGGCCGGCATTGAAAAAGATGTTATACTGGCTGGCCAGGACGGCAGGATAGAGATATGGGCAGGCGACAGGTACGATAAGATAGATATGCCTGCAGATGACTTTGCTGACCTGGCAGAAAAACTGATGGGAGGTAAATTGCCCGAAGAAGAATTATGATGGAATATCATGTCCCTGCATTGCTGAATGAGTGTATTGACGGGCTGGACATTCAGCCCGGAGGGACTTATGTGGACCTGACATTCGGAGGGGGAGGTCATTCACGCGAAATACTCAGGAGGCTTGGTAAGGGTAAGCTTATCGCTTTCGATCAGGATGAGAGTGCTGAGATAAATAAGCCGGTTGATGACCGGT
>JBKHBA010000238.1:0-4383 GCA_046542595.1 Bacteroidales bacterium
ACAATTAAGCCGGGAACAGAGGTTGATGTTGCAGAGTTTGAAGCAGAGGTCATGGAGGATATTGGCCTGATATCGGAGATAGCACCACGATACAGGAGTACTTACTTTCTCCATGCTGTGGGTGGATATGATTCAGGCTATTACTCATACGACTGGGCCGGTGTACTTGATCATGATGCTTATGATGCTTTTAAGGAAAACGGAATCTTTGATAAGGAAACAGCAGAATCATTCAGAAATAATATACTGGCTAAAAACGGTATCATGGATCCCATGCAGATGTATATTAATTTCAGGGGCAGGAAACCGGAAAGGACGGCTTTCCTGAGAAACCTGGGGTTCTTGAATTAATTGATCCTGCAAACAGGCAGATTATTGAAGACATAAACAAACATTAAACATCCACCTTCCCGGAAGGTGGATGTTTAACTTATACCGGACCTGCAATATCGGTTATTACACTGATACATACCCAGGTCCGTTTATGCTTTTTTTGCCGGGGGTTATCAGCTTTCCTTCAGTCTTTGTATTTCTTTGAAATGATCGATTGTCATCTTTTCACGGGCCTGCCTTGAATTCTGGCGGTACTCTTCAAACTCTTCTTTGAGATCCTTAAGTTCATTTTTTGTTCTGATGGTTCCGGCCCTGTTAGTTTTAAACACTATATATCCCATTATCAGCATAATTATTAATGCCGCAATGATTATCAGCATAATCGAATTATAGACCGTCTTGTTGATTTCGAGGCCCATCAGGCTGATCTCATTTTTTGTCCGGCTTACCTCCTGCAGGTCGGACCTTGTCTCTTCAAGTGAATTATTCAGAGAATCATTTTCAGTGTTAAATGCTGAGATACGATTATTTAACTGTGTAATATCTCTTTTGTATGCCAGTAAAGAATCAATAATGTTATTGTTAATTTTCTGGAACATATCTTCTCTTATTGCCCTGTAGTTTTCATAAATCCTCGTATGCTCCTCTATATATTCAATTTGATCTTCTATCGTGTTTGTAAGAAGCTCATCAGGGAGGGGC
This sequence comes from Bacteroidales bacterium, assembly GCA_046542595.1. Lineage (GTDB taxonomy): Bacteria > Bacteroidota > Bacteroidia > Bacteroidales > VadinHA17 > UBA9300. Next base: position 1,036 of record JBKHBA010000238.1, read on the forward strand.
CTCTGGCTATTACTTTTATTAAATATTATTGCCAGCAGAACCACAATCATTAAAAACCTGTAATGTAACTTTTTCATATTTCCTGCATCTCAAAATTTTCAACTACAATTATTACTTCTTAGTTAACGCAAGGATGAGCTAAAAATTATTGCAAAAGAAATAAATGACAGTAAGCAGCAATAATTATTAAATAAAAAGTATGTATAATACCTGAGGGTCAGTTTTTTCTTTTCTCAAAAGTCTCATTGTCTTTGTCCTCAACACGCCTGGCAATAACAAGAAGTAGTTTCACCAGCATAAATATACCAAAGGCCAGTACAGCTATAATAATGAACCCTGCCAGAAGTTTCATGATAATAATTTATTTGAGTTTTACTGCTGTTCCGTAAACAAGGATCTCAGAACATCCCTGCATTATCATGGATGTGTGCATTCTCACGTTAATGACCGCATCTGCTCCCAGCTTTTCAGCATCAGAGGTCATCCTCTGGAGGGCCTGTTCACGCGCTTCTGCCTGCAGCTGAGTGTATTCATGCACCTCGCCGCCTACAAGGTTTTTCAGACCGGCAAAAAGATCCCTTCCCAGGTGTCTTGCCCTTACCGTGCTTCCGCGTGATATGCCTAATATTTCTGACACTTCTTTTCCCGGAACTGTTTCAGTTGTTGTTGTTATCATATGTTTTGCTTATTGAATGTTTAAAGATACTAAAATAATTAATGGTGTTTCATGATATATCATAGCTAGATATTGATAAGGCAATTCATATTACCTGTCTTTTTTTCAGGTCCGGGTAAGACAGTAAAAGCAGGGTATGCTGTCTAACATTTCACGAATGGTCAAAAATAGATACCTTTAGATAAATCAAATCTATAGGAGAAATGAAAAATACCCGTCGTGATTTCATTAAGATTGGAGGCCTGTCTATAGCTGGCAGCGGTCTTGTTGTGCCATTTTTAAAATCCTGTACCGATACAGCTGATGATATTACTGACCATGACCTGGAAAATGAGCTCAGCGGTGTGGAACCTCTTAATGACGGTGATTACAAAGCGCGCCTTGAGAAGCTTATAAAATCAATGTCAGACCGGGGTATCGATGCTTTGTTTTTAGAAGGGAGCACCAATATGAAATATTTTTTCAATATCTCATGGTGGCTGAGCGAGAGAACCTTCGGACCTGTGATAAATACAAATAAGGAACCGGTGTGGATATGCCCGGAATTTGAGCTGGAGAGGGCAAAAGAACAGATACCGGAGGGACATGAGATACGTACCTGGGCCGAACATGAGTCTCCATACAAACTTTTCGGACAAATTATTAATGATCTGGAGATTGATAAAAGCAGGATTGCGATAGGTCCTGATGTAAGAAGCTTTATCTCTGAAGGTTTTCAGAGAGCGCTGCAGGCGGATCTGCTTGATGGCAGTATGGCGGTGAATATGGTCAGGGCCATTAAGACTGAAAAGGAGCTGGCCTATATGGATCTTGCCAACAGGATAACAAAGAAAGCGTACCGCTATGGTTTTAGCAGGCTTGAAGAGGGTATGACCAGGACAGAGCTTGCCGGTCATATAAGGTTTGCCCATTCAGAGATGGGTACCAGCGGTGGGGGCGGTCCGTATTTTGGATTTACCTCAGCCTATCCCCATGGCACAAGCCAGGTCAGGGATCTGCATGAAGGCGATATTGTGCTGGTTGACGGCGGCTGCTCTGTTGAAGGTTTCCGGAGTGATGTAACCCGTACGGTAGTATTTGGTAAGCCCTCTGACAGGCAGAGGCAGGTGTTCGATGTTGTCCTGAAAGCACAACGTGAAGCACATAAGGCCATTAAACCGGGTGTTTCATGCGGAGAGATTGACCGGGTGGCAAGAAAGGTTGTAGATGATGCCGGTTTTGGTCCGGGTTATAAGTATTTTGCACACAGGCTGGGACATGGTATAGGCATGGATGGTCATGAGTATCCATACCTTGTAAAAGATAACCCCTTATTACTGGAGCCGGGCATGACTTTCAGCAATGAACCCGGTATTTATATTTACGGCGAGTTCGGGGTAAGGATAGAAGACTGTTTCGTTGTTACCGCTGATGGTGCCAGAATGCTGGGGGGAATGTTAACGGAAGACATAGAGCATCCTTTCGGGAAAGATTCATAAGGATGGAAATAACCAGATAATCTGTAATTACTTTATAATTAGAATCATAATCGAACAATGCGATCTGGATTTGCCTTAATTATATTATTATCCTGATGGATTGATAATCTGGTACATAATTTCTCCTTTAAACCCGTCTTTTGTCTTTATCCAGTCTTTTTTATAGCCAATCTCTGTGAAACCTGTCTTTGTAAAAAGATTGACAGAGGCTTTATTATCTTCAGTGATATTGCAGTATACCTGGTGAAGCATCAGGTGCTCAAAACAATAATTAAGTATGCCTTTAAGCGCCATACCGGCATAGCCTTTTCTTCTCTCTTCACGCTCAGCAATCAATATTCCAACACCTGCCCTGAGATGGAAGGCATCAAAATCAAAAAGATCAATTGTACCTATGGTAGTGCCCTTGCCTGCAATCTCAATCATAAATCTAAGCTGGCCTGCCTCAAATATGCTTCTGTGGGATTTTTCTATATATCGCTTCAGGGTATATTTTGAGAATGGTGCCAGGGTATTACTGATCTGCCATACGGAAGGATCATTTTCCCACCTGTAAAGGATGGCAAGGTCCTCAGGCTCGGGAGCTCTTAATTTAATCTGATCATATTTCATCTATTTATCCTGTAATGATTGTTTCTCAAGTGTATCTATTGCTTTAATGAATGCTTCCGGATAACCGGTATTACGTATTCTCCTCAATGCCTGCCTGGCCCTGGAATAACCGGTATATTCACCTGCGGTGTACCTGTAGAAGCCGTCAGCGCCTTTAATTTCCCTTACATTCTTCAGCCCTTCAAAATCAGTGTCTGCCTTATTCCTGAGTGCATGTACCTGTATTGTATAGAGCGGCGGGAGTTTATCATTGACGGCTTCTGTTTCCGGCAGATCATATTCGGTAATAATATATGAGTCGTTAAAGCCGTCCTCGCGGAGACTTATAAGGTAACTGAGCGCATCTGTCCTTGTCCGGAAGCCGCCCAGTGCGTATATGAATTTGTTTTCAATGGTAAATTCATTGATAAATGAAAACTCGCTTCTGTTGTATTGTATGAAATAAGTGGGTGGATATCTCTCCACTGATTCTTTTATGACAACATAGAAGCTGTATGAATATGGTTTTTTTATGTGGCCCGGTATATTAAGGTATGATTCAACCGGCAGTTCATAGCCATTGTTTTGTATACTGATGCTTAC
>JBKHBA010000239.1:0-4335 GCA_046542595.1 Bacteroidales bacterium
AAAACCTTTATAGATAAAGCATCAAAAGAACTTGATTATATACACAAGCATGGTATAAAGATCAAATGCTATAATGATAAGGACTACCCCCGGCGCCTGAAGGAATGTCCTGATGCCCCCTTAATCATATACCATAAAGGAAATGCCACTCTTAATGAAAAAAGAATTATCAGTATTGTGGGTACCAGGAATATAACAGGGAAGGGGAAAGATATCTGCAACACGCTGGTTTCAGAGCTGGCGGAGGAATATCCTGATCTTGTAATAGTGAGCGGTCTGGCCTATGGTGTGGATATTACTGCCCATAAAGCGGCTCTGAAGGAAAACCTTAAAACAATTGCCGTTCTCGGTCATGGGTTCAGAACCCTTTACCCTTCAGTGCACCTGCCGGCAGCAAAAGAGATATTAAAACATGGAGCACTGGTAACAGACTTTCCCTCATACGAAGCACCGGAGAGGAATAATTTTCTTAAAAGAAACAGGATAATTGCAGGCCTGTCGGATGCCACGGTAATAATTGAATCGGGCAGGAAAGGAGGAGCCATGGTAACAGCGGATATAGCAATGTCATATAACAGAGAGGTAATGGCTGTACCGGGTTTCCCCGGCACACCTCAGTCAGAAGGCTGCAACCTGCTGATAAAATCAAACAAGGCAGCACTTATCGAGTCAGCCCGCGACATATTCTATAGCCTTAACTGGCCGGTTAAACAGGAAAGAAGCAGACAAAAAAAACTGTTTGATGATGATCTCAGTCCGCTCGAAGAAAAAATATTCAGCCTCTTCAGCGAAGCCCGGGAATTATCACCGGATGAAATAAGCCGGTGCATGGGCAGGCCTGTACATCACCTTTCATCAGCATTACTTAAACTTGAATTCTCAGGACTGATCACCGGCATGCCTGGAAATATTTACAGGAAAAATAACTGAACCGGCTGCAGAAAAATACTTATGACAAATGTCATATAGCTTAATATGTTATGCAACACAACTGCATGGCCCAACCTCCCTGCTCTTAGGAATCCCGGTAATTAGATTAAAATAAAAACGATCATTATTTTTAAAGTTAACAGGTACATAGGGTTCATTTATAAATGAAATTTATATTTTTATTCCGTTAATAAAAAATTAAAAAAAAACAATGACTATGGACCCAAGAGCTGAAAAATTTATGGCGGCAATCAAAGCCAAAAATCCGGGTGAAAACGAGTTTCACCAGGCTGTACAGGAAGTTGCCGAATCACTTATCCCTTTCATCGAAGAGAATCCAAAGTACAAGCACGCAAAGATCCTTGAAAGAATTGCCGAGCCCGAAAGGGTTATCCTTTTCAGGGTGCCCTGGCTGGATGATAAGGGCGAGATACAGATCAACAAGGCATACCGTGTTGAAATGAACAGCGCTATCGGCCCCTATAAGGGAGGTCTCAGGTTTCACCCTACCGTAAACCTGGGCATACTAAAGTTCCTTGCCTTTGAACAGGTTCTTAAAAACAGTCTCACAACACTTCCTATGGGAGGCGGTAAAGGAGGCTCTGATTTTGATCCCAAAGGTAAATCCGATAATGAAGTAATGAGATTCTGCCAGAGCTTTATGACCGAGCTCTCGCGCCATATAGGCCCCAACACCGATGTTCCTGCAGGCGATATAGGTGTGGGCGGACGTGAAATTGGCTACCTCTTTGGCCAGTATAAAAGACTGAGAAATGAGTTCACGGGCGTGCTTACTGGTAAAGGCCTGGACTGGGGTGGATCGGTTATCCGTCCTGAAGCAACAGGCTACGGCGCAACATACTTTGCACAGAATATGCTGGAAACAAGGGGCGACAGCCTAAAAGACAAGGTAGTTGTTATTTCGGGTTCAGGTAATGTGGCCCAGTTTGCTACCGAAAAAGTGACTGAGATGGGAGGAAAAGTAGTAACGCTATCTGATTCCGCCGGTTATATATACGACCCGGCTGGAATAGATAAAGAAAAACTGGCATATGTAATGGAACTGAAGAACATTAAGCGCGGGAGGATAAAGGAATATGCTGAAAAGTACGGTGTTGAATATTTTGAGGGCAAGAGACCATGGGATATTAAATGTGATGTTGCAATGCCAAATGCAACAGAGAATGAGATAAATGAAGAGGATGCCAAAACTCTTATAAAAAATGGATGTTACTGCATCTCGGAGGGAGCAAATATGCCATCATCACCAGAAGCTATCAATGCTTACCTTGAAGCAGGTATACTTTATGGTCCGGGTAAGGCAGCCAACGCCGGGGGTGTGGCTGTATCCGGACTGGAAATGACGCAAAACTCAATGCGCCTGTCATGGTCACGCGAAGAAGTTGATAATAAACTCCAGAGCATAATGAAAGATATCCATGATGCATGTGTTAAGCATGGCAAGCAGGAAGACGGCTTTATCAACTATGTCAACGGGGCCAATATCGGCGGATTCATCAAGGTGGCAGATGCAATGCTCGCACAGGGAGTAGTGTAAACACTAACAGAAGAAGATAATCCCGGCTGAGATAATCGTAAAACCAATGGCCGGTGATAATAATGATGACCGCTGGCAGGATTACCTGCCCCCGGATGATATTTAAAAAGACGCCCGGTAATGATGATTGATGGTTATCAGTGTTATCAGCAGCATGATCAGATTTTAAAGGGACATTTATTTGTCCCTTTTTTTTTGTTTTATACTTTTGCAAGCATATACTATATACAAAAAATGCAGCTAATAGACAGCCATACCCACCTTTACCTGCCTGAATTTGAAGATGACAGGGAGGCGGTTATCAGCAGGGCCCTGGATAAGGATGTTGCAAAAATGCTGCTGCCGAATATCAACATGGAATCACTGGAGCAGGTGATAAAAATGTCAGATGACTACCCTGGTATTTGCTATCCTATGACAGGCATACATCCAACAAGCATCAGGGAAGATTACAGGCAGCAGCTGAAGGCTGTAACTGATAATATTAAGAAACACAATTTCATAGCCATAGGAGAGATAGGTATTGACCTGTACTGGGATAAATCATTTATAAAAGAACAGGAAACAGCATTCAGGGAACAGCTGAGAATCGCTAAAAAAGAAAATCTGCCCGTAGTAATACATTCCCGTGAAAGTATTGAAGAGATAATCAAGATCCTGGATGATGAGGGTACAGACGGCCTGGAGGGAGTATTTCACTCCTTTACCGGCAATATTGAACAGGCCCGTGAAGTTATTAAAAGAGGTTTTTTTATCGGGGTGGGAGGAATAGTGACATTTAAAAATTCCGGGCTTGACAAAATAATCGAATCCCTTGAACTTGAAAACCTCATTCTTGAAACGGACTCTCCTTACCTGGCTCCCGTACCGATGAGGGGTAAACGCAATGAGAGCTCCTACCTTCTACATATAGCGGAAAAACTGGCTGAAATAAAAAAGCTTCCTCTAAAGGAAATTGCAAAGGTAACTACGGCCAACAGCACAAATCTATTTAAATTACAGTAAGGCAAATAATTGGAAAATCTTACTAAAATACTTATTATATATACAGGCGGAACAATAGGCATGGTCCATGATCCCTCGTCAGGCGTGCTGGTCCCGTTCAATTTTGATAATATACGCAGACATGTACCCGAGCTTGAGCGTTTTGACTGTACGATCGACTCTGTTACATGTGATCCCCTTATTGACTCCTCTGACGTTAACCCGGAGGCATGGCAGAAAATTGCAGGAATAGTTGAGCATCATTATTATGAGTATGATGGCTTTATCATACTTCATGGCACAGACACCATGGCTTTCTCTGCATCTGCCATCAGTTTTATGCTGGAAAATATTGAAAAGCCGGTCATCTTTACAGGCTCACAACTGCCAATAGGTATGATAAGAACAGACGGCCGGGAGAATCTTTTAAGCGCAGTTGAAATAGCTGCTTCAAAACATAAAAACAACCCGACAGTGCCGGAAGTATGTATATATTTCGAAAATCACCTCAGGAGGGCCAACCGCACAACCAAATTCAGCGCCGAGCATTTTAATGCTTTCGACTCCCCTGATTATCCGCCCCTTGCAAGGACGGGGATAAACATACAATATAACCATAAGATTATACATAAAGCTACAGTACGGAAGGAGTTCAGGGCACATAAAGAACTGGATCACAGCATATCAATACTCAAGCTTTTCCCGGGCATAAACAGGGAAACAGTGCATCGTTTCTTTAAGCCACCGGCTACAAAAGCAGTAATAATGGAATCGTATGGTACGGGTAACGGTCCTACTGAAAACTGGTATATAAAAGAAATAAGCGACTATATTTCAAAAGGAGGAATAGTACTGAACATCAC
>JBKHBA010000240.1:0-4295 GCA_046542595.1 Bacteroidales bacterium
TCGGAGTATAATTAAAAATTAACCTGGATCTGGTCAGTTATACAGAAACTGAATTTTCGCCTAGCATAAAATAATGAAAATACAGCTATAAATCAAAACATAAAATCAATTATAAGCTGTTTTGTATAAACAAATAAGTGAAAAAATCATATGCCTGCTGATATCTCAGGCAAAAGTATAACTTTGCAACAATTATTGTTTTTGAAATTAGCCATATTATTTATAAAAATCTATTGAAATGATCAGAAAAATTACATCCCTTTTATTTGTTGCCATACTCCTTGCAGGCTGTGAAAACAACAAATTTACAATCAATGGTGAACTGGAAGGATCAGACCCCGGCAGCTATATCTACCTTGATAAGCTTGGAGGCACAAACCTCGAACCGTACGACTCGGTAATGATAGCCGATAACGGCTCTTTTAAATTCTCAGGTGAGGTTGAACATCCTGAGTTCTTTCTGCTTAAGATATCGGATTCAAATTTCCTTACCACCCTTGTTGAACCCGGTGATAATATAACAATTAATGCTTACGCCGATTCACTGGGTTTTACTGCCGAGGTAGAGGGATCACCCGGAACCAGCAAGATGATTGAGTATGACCAGAGATTACAACAGGCCATGGACGAATTGCAGGAGCTGGGGGAGATATACCAGTCCAGGGTGGACAGCCCGGATCTTGACCAGGTGATGACCGATCTGGACACCAGGGCTCAGGCCATATTAGAGGACATGAACGAGTACACCAGGAACTTCATTGATGAGAATATTGAATCAATGGTTAGCCTTATTGCTCTCTATAAGCAGGTAACACCACAGGTCTATGTACTTAATATAGAAGAAGACCTTGAGTATTATAAGCGTGTCGACTCCACCCTTTCAGCCCTCTACCCCGAGTCTGAACCCGTAAAAACACTTCATAGCCAGCTGGAGACAGTTATTTCAAGCATGGAAAACTCAGCTGCTGATGCCGGTAATGTAGGGATAGGGACAGTAGCTCCCGAGATTGCACTACCTTCACCGGAAGGTGATGTAATAAAACTCTCCTCCACAAGGGGACAATATGTCCTGCTTGATTTCTGGGCAGCATGGTGTTCGCCCTGCAGAAGGGAAAACCCCAACCTGGTGGAGGCATATGAGAAATACAGCGATGAGGGTTTTGAGATATTCCAGGTCTCACTTGACCAGACCAGGGAAGCCTGGCTTGAGGGCATAGAGGAAGATAATCTGGACGATTGGATACATGTAAGCGACCTTAAATACTGGAGCTCTGAAGTAGTGCCCCTGTACGGTATTGAATCCATACCCACGAATTATCTTCTTGACCAGGAGGGACGAATCATTGCAGCCAACCTCAGGGGGGAAGCACTGGTGCAGAAACTGTCAGAATTATTTGAGTAACAACTTTGTTAGAAAACCCAGGTCATGATGAAGAACATCAAAAGATCAGCAATGCTTGCTCTGCTGGTATTGCTTGCTGCCTCATGTAATAACAATGACAGCATCATAATAAAAGGCAGTTATCCCGGCGAAGGACATGACTATATATATATCAACAGGGTCAATTTAAACAATCCTGTGCCCGTAGATTCTGCCCGTATAAGCAAAAAAGGCAGTTTCAGGGTCAGAATGGAAGCAGAAGAGCCGGCCTTCTATACGCTGGGTTTCGATAATAATGAATTCATAACCGTGGTGGCTGAGCCTGGCGACAGGATAAGCCTTGATTTTAATTCCAGGCGCATGCAGAACGGATATACCGTTAGCGGTTCAACAGAATCTGAAAAGGTCAGGCAGCTGGACAAAAAGCTCGGGCAAACCATTCTTGCCCTTGATTCAATAAGCACAGAATACCTGGAAGCAACAGAAAGTGAAGATGAAGAAAAAGCAGCAGAGCTCGAACAGCTTTACCTCAAGAGATTAAAAGAGCAGAGAATGCATAATATAGGTTTTATACTTGATAACCTCAGTAAGCTGTCGGCCATCAAAGCCCTGTACCAGAGTATAGATGAAAATACATATGTGCTGTATGAACCACGCGACCTGCAATACTTAAAACTGGTATCGGACAGTCTGTCAAAGCATTACCCTGGCATAACCCTCACCAACACACTGATGGAAAACCTGGAAAGTGAACTGAACCAGATGTATATTAACAGGATCACCCGGGAAGCCGAACAGGCCGAAGCCGTTAGCCTGGATGCTGATCTCAGGAATGTTAACGGTCAAAGGATAAGGTTGTCTGAGGTGATAAAAAATAATTATGTGCTACTCAGCTTCTGGTCGGCCGAATCAAAGGAATGTGTCTCAAATAATATGCACCTGAAGCAGATGTACCGCTTATATCATAACAGTGGATTTGAGATTTACCAGGTTAACCTGGACAATGACGAGTCATTATGGAAAAAATCGGTAAGGTTCGATGAGCTGCCATGGATAAGCGTAAGGGAAGATGACCCTTCAAAGCCAGTTATTGCAGGGCTGTTCAATATAAGCAGGGTGCCTTCCAATTATCTCTTTGATATGAACGGAGATATTATTGGCAAAGATTTGTTTGGAAGATCGCTGAAAATTAAGCTGGGACAGATATTTGACTGATTTATTGTGGCAACAGGAAAAGAGATATTTTTTGCATCTGACTTTCACCTCGGACTGAAAGCCGGGATGGATCCCATGATAAGAGAGAGGCATGTTGTCAAATGGCTGAGGTCTATAGGCGGCAGGGCCTCAGCTATTTATCTTGTTGGTGACATATTTGATTTCTGGTGGGAGTATAAATCTGTCGTTCCTAAAGGCTTCACCCGCTTTCTCGGCACCGTGTCCGGGTTAACGGACAGCGGAGTGGAAGTGCATTTTTTTACCGGCAACCATGATATGTGGATCGGTGATTACCTGTGGAAAGAATGTGGCATGATACTGCATACAAAGCCCCTCCTTACCGAGCTGATGGGCAGCAGCTTTTATATTGCACACGGTGAGGGCCTTGGCACAAAGAATATCTCATACAGGTTTTTGCTGTGGATCTTTCGCAACAGGATACTCAGAAAACTTTATTCCTGCATTCACCCCCGCATAGGAATGGCAATAGGTCACAGATGGTCGCAACACAGCAGGCTGGCAAAAAATTATTCAGAGGAGTTTATGGGTGCCGGAAAAGAAAACCTTGTAAAGCATGCACATAAGGTGCTGCAGACATCCCGGGTAGATTATTTCATATTCGGACACAGACATATAGCCCTTGAGTACAGGCTTGAGGAGTATGATTCACGGATTTTTTTTATGGGAAACTGGTTCAATGCTCCCTGCTATATAAGCTGGGACGGGGAGAAAGCGATGCTGCATAAATTCAATTACCATTGACGTCCACAAGCACACTCAGAACATAATAGGAATATTCTTCATTTACCCTTTCAAAATCATAATCAAGTTTATGCCCTGATTTCCGGGCTATATCAATTAAACCCATGATACCCGTTTGCTCCGGTCTTATCTTATCACCGGCCAATGAAATACGGTAAAATTCCTTGAGTCCTTTCTTATCAAATTTATTAACAGTCTTAAGCTTATCCCTGAGTGCAGGTATATTATCATTCCTTATAATATTACCCGTGCTCAGGCGCATACCATTCTTCTCTGACACTATCATCGCCACAGGCATCCCATACTTCTCTTCAACATCAAATCCCGGGTTATACTTGGATATATTCTGCAGGCATTCAACCATTATGCTGAAGATCCTGCGTCTGGCCTTAAGCTCAATGTCTTCTTCATTCATCCTCGTTTCCGTAAATGAAAGTACCTGCTTCTCTATATCGGATGACAGATGTCCTGACCATACCATGGCAATATTATTCTCATCCATCATCTTTTCCAGCATAACAATATTATCACCGCTGAACAATGATTTCTGCTGACCCTCATTAATACTCCGTCCTGCGGCGTCCACCGATTTGCTGAGAATAAAATATATGAGTTCATCACTTATCTTTATAAAATCAAAATCCAGCTTATTGCCCGTTTTCTTTGCCATCTCTATCAGGCCAAGCCCTGCACCTCCCTGTTCACTGCATGTGCCCGAGTTCAGCCGTTCACGATAAAGAGACCTTATCTCATCTGCCTCAAGGGAGTTGAGAAGCACCAGCTGGCTCTTCAGCGCCGGCTCATCTTCACTGTTTATTACATTACCCGTGGTAACAGTGTAACCAGCATCGTTTTTTGAGTAAACAACAAGTGACATTCCGGCATGCTCCGAGCTGTTCATATGCCTGCTCACATTCTGCAGGCTTTCCAGTACAAA
>JBKHBA010000241.1:0-4293 GCA_046542595.1 Bacteroidales bacterium
TATTGCGTACAGTATGAGGCTGGCCGTATTTTTTGAACCTGTTTTGCTGAGCAGGTTGGCCCTGTGCTTATCCACCGTCCTTTTACTTATAAACAGCCTTTCAGCTATTTCCTGGTTTGACAGTCCCTCGCAGATCTTAAGCAGCACTTCCTTTTCGCGCCTTGACAGGTTGGCGTGCCTTATTTCCGTTTCCCTGGATCTTATCTTCTGTATGACATGCTGTAGCAGTTCCTGTGAGAAATAGTTGCCCCCGTTATGCACGGTTGTAATGGCATCCTTTACCTCGTTGATATCTGAGTCTTTCAGCAAAAAGCCCCTGGCCCCCGCTTCAACCATCCTGTGGTAATACTCTTCTTCGCCGTACATTGACAGTGCAATTATTTTTATATCCGGGTTAATCTCCGTTACCCTGCGTGTGGCCTCAATACCATCCATCACAGGCATATCGATATCCATCAGTATGATATGACAGGGAGAGCCGGATATCAGCTGCAATACCTCCTCGCCGTTACCTGCCTCACCTGATATTTCAAAATTATCAAAGGCATCGAGCAGTATCTTAAGACCGTTTCTGAAGAGCTGGTGATCGTCTGCCAGCACTATTTTTATTTTGTCCATAATATGTTAATCTTCTGTATTGATCTTGATCAGGGCGTGCATACCCTTGTTCACTGCGCTGTCGAGAACGAATATCCCGTTTACCGACTTAACCCTGGTCTGTATATTTGAAAGGCCCATCCCCATATTATCCCGGCTGCCGAGTATTGAAGCATCGAAGCCTTTCCCGTCATCATTATACTGCAAAATAATAAAATTCCCGTGTATATTGAGTTCAATTGATATTTTTGATGCATCCGCATGTTTGAAGGAATTATTTATAAGCTCACAGACCGAGCGATATATTACAGCTTCAATATCACTGTTAAGCCTCCTTTTGCCCACATTGCTGTTAAAGGTAAATTTTATATCCCGTGCGCTGCTCACCCTTTTTATAAAAGAGTTAATGGCGCTTTCCAGCCCGAAGTTGGTAAGCACATGCGGACTCAGGGTGTTTGAGATATCCTTGATAGTGGCAATGGCCTCGTTTACCACATGGCTGGTATTATTGATTATTTCTTTATCAACCGGGTCTGTGGCCCTTGCCGCCATTGCCGTAACTGACATTTTCACGGTTGACAGCAGTGGTCCCAGGTCATCATGCAGGTCCTTGGCAAAGCGTTTTCTCTCGTTTTCTTCGGTATTGATTATGGCATGCAGCACCCTTCTTTCCGCCCTGGCCCTGTCAATATCAGCTTTTTTCAGGGAGAAGAACAGCTCCCTTATAAGTATAACCCCGCTGAAGATAAGTATGGAGATAAAGGCACCCATCCATTCATCAATAACTGCCATATTAACTGTTTCAATACCCCGTGTAAGCTCTATCAGGTGTATTATCTTACGGGCAGCCATTACGACAAAAGCCAGGGAGAGCAGTATCCATGAGAGGCGGTACTTTGTAAGCTTCATAAAGCGCAGCGCTATTGAGGCGGCAACAATCTGCAGGCCTATCGAGATAACCAGTGTGAGCAGGCGTATCATAATTTCTTCTTTTGATTTATCACTACAAAATTAAGAGAATATCCGTATGTTAACCGGCCTTTCCAAAATGCAATTTTTAGTACCTTTACGACTCTTAAAACGATAAGCAATGAGATACCTGTATACAGCGGGAATATATCTTTATAATATGTTGTTGCATATAGCCGCCCTTTTTAACGGGAAGGCGGCGACTATGCTCAGGGGCCGCAGGGAAACATTCAGGAAGCCGGATTCCTGTTTCAATGAAGGGGACAGGGTCTTCTGGTTCCATTGCTCCTCCCTGGGCGAGTTTGAGCAGGGAAGACCGGTGATGGAAAAGATAAAGGACGAGCAGCCCGGAATAAAAATACTCCTTAGCTTCTATTCACCCTCGGGTTACTGCCTGAGGCATAATTATGAAAGGGCCGATGCGGTTGTTTACCTGCCGGCGGATACCATCCGGAATGCCAGGCGTTTCATAAATATGGTAAAGCCTGAGAAAGCCATATTCATAAAATATGAGTTCTGGTTTAACTATCTGTACTTATTGCAGAAACGCAATATACCCCTTTACCTTATATCGGGTATATTCAGGCCCTCACAGCCCTTTTTCCGCTGCTACGGCCGGTATTTTCTGAAGAGGCTGAAAGGTTTTTCCCGGTTGTTTATCCAGGACAGTAATTCGGCAGCTATACTGAAGAAGCACGGGGTAAATAATTATACCCTTAGCGGGGATACCCGTTTTGACAGGGTAATGGCTGTAAGCAGGGTATCGGAGGAGATACCGCTTATTGAGCAGTTCAGCCACGGCAGCAGGGTTATGGTGGCCGGCAGCAGTTGGCCGGCAGAGGAGGAGATCATTGCCCGTTATATGAATAAGAACCATGAAGGCCTGAAATACATTATTGCACCTCATAATGTTGCTGACTCAAATATAGACAGGATTGAAAAACTGATAAAACTGCCCTGTGTAAGATATTCACAGCTTAACGGACAGCCTGTGCCCATGGATGTGAAGGTGCTGATAATTGACAGCATAGGTATCCTGTCCTCAGTGTACAGGTACGCTGATATAGCAGTTATAGGTGGTGGCTTTGGCAGGGGCATACATAATATACTGGAGGCAGCCACATGGGCGGTACCCGTTATGTTCGGTCCGAGACACGATAAGTTTAAAGAGGCCCTGGATCTTATTGCACTGGGCGGGGCTGTGATGTTTGACAGCTATGAGACCTTCAGCGCCGCTGCTGACAGATTGCTGGGTGATGCCGGTAGCCGGGAGACTGCAGGCAGGGCTGCCCGGACTTATATAAATAATAACCTGGGAGCCAGCGTAAAAATAGCAGCAGAGTTATTAACAAAATAATGTTAATAAGCTGTTTATAAACCCTCCTCTATTTGTATAAAAAATGTAACCATAATGTAAAAATTATGGCCGGACAAAGTCTTATCTTAGTGCCCCGTTTGAACCGGTTATTTTTTATAATATGAGCGTCAGTAAGCTGTCAAAAATAAATTCAGAGATTATTTCTAACCTTAAATTTAAATATATGAAAAAGCGAATTATGTTAATGTCGCTTCTTGCGATGTTTGTTTACGCCACCAATGCTTTCGGACAGGAGGTAACCGAGATCAGTGGTAAGGTTGTTGACTCCAGCGGGGAGTCAATAGTTGGCGCAAATATTTACCTCGAAGGTACCACCCTGGGTACGGTGGCCGATATGGAGGGTAATTTTACACTGAGAACCCAGGAGCGGGGCAGCTATTCCCTGATAGTCTCCTTCGTGGGCATGCTTCAGTATAAGCGTGAGGTGGAGCTGGCAGGCCGGGATATTGACCTGGGCACCATCGTACTGGAGAGTGATGCCATAGGCCTGGCTGAAGTGTCGGTCTTTGCAAATATTGCCATAGACCGGAAGACACCGGTGCCGGTGGCAAATATCAAGCCCGCATTTATCGAGGAGAGGCTTGGCATGCAGGAGTTTCCGGAGATACTGAAATCAACACCCGGGGTTTATGCAACCAAGCAGGGCGGTGCCTTTGGCGACTCACGTATCAATATCAGGGGTTTTAATGCACGTAACTCAGCCGTTATGATCAATGGTGTTCCGGTTAACGATATGGAAAACGGCTGGGTGTACTGGTCAAACTGGGCCGGACTGTCGGAGGTGACAAGGACCATGCAGGTACAGCGGGGACTGGGAGCTGCAAAGATCGCCCTGCCATCACTGGGAGGTACTATCAATATACTTACTAAGACAACGGATGCTGAGGCCGGTGGAAATGTGTATTATGCAGTGGGCAATGACGGTTATACCAAGACCGGCTTTACGCTGTCGTCCGGACTTACAGATGATAACTGGGCAACAACAATTTCAATAGCCAAATCGGAAGGTGAAGGTATTGTTGACGGAACGCAGTTTGAGTCATATTCATATTACCTTAATGTGTCCAAGCTGCTGAATGATAACCACAGGTTTGCCTTCTCCCTTTTCGGTGCGCCGCAGTGGCACGGGCAGAGAAGCACAAGGATGACAATAGACACTTATAAGGATCCTGTTATTAACAGTATATATTATAATTCAGACTGGGGATATAAGAACGGGCAGGTTTATCATATCAGGAAAAACTACTATCATAAGCCAATGGGTATACTGAACCATTTCTGGGATGTAAATGACAGGCTTAATATCTCCACCGCCGCCTACCTTTCAATAGGAACGGGCGGAGGAACAG
>JBKHBA010000242.1:0-4271 GCA_046542595.1 Bacteroidales bacterium
AGAGATATTGCTTCGGCAGAAAGAACTGCAGACAAATTACAGGTATTTTGTAAACTTCGGATTATCATATACCTTCGGATCAATATACAGCAATGTGGTGAATCCCCGGTTTGGTGGAAGCAGCGGAGGAGGGATGGTGATCATGTATTAAATACCGTATTTATCTCATCTAATTCATTATTTTTGATCCCTATATATCTGCCTTTTGAAGGATAATACGGACATAGGAGGATCACTGAACGATAAAAAATTCTTTGAAAAAATTTTCAGGGAATATTTTGTTGCCCTTACATATTATGCCCTCAAGCTGGTCAATGATCATGATACTGCTAAGGATATAGTCCACCAGGTATTTATCAATATCTGGGAAAAAAGAAACACCCTCAGCCTCGACCGCCCCCTGAGGGCATACCTGTATACAGCGGTCCATAACAGGAGCCTTAACCACATCAGGGACCGCAGCCGTTTTAATAGTGAAAATGCAGGAGATACGGATATACCGGATCAACTGATCTCAACTGATGCCGATAAACTTGAATCTGAAGAAACAGAGGCACGTATATCTGCAGCTATATCAAACTTACCTGAAAAATGCGCTGAGGTTTTCAGGCTTAGCAGGTTGAGTGAAAAGAAATATTCCGAAATTGCAGAAATAATGAATATATCCGTTAAAACGGTTGAAGCGCAAATGTCAAAGGCACTCAGGATACTAAGGGAAGAACTTAAAGACCTGCTGATGATAGTAATATTAATTGCATTATCACAATTATTGTAAATAAGATAAGGGTAAAATGAATCAAAAGTGTGATATTATTGAGCAGAAACATTAAAAAATGAACAATAAACCCGGACATAATATCCCTGTTGACCTGATAGCCCGCCGCTTATCAGGTGAGGCTTCTGTTCAGGACCTGCAGGCACTTGATAACTGGCTTAATAAAAGTAAGGATAACCGTAAGATCTTTGATCAGTACAGCACACTGTGGGAAAAAACCGGCGATATTAAAGAGATTGAACCAATAGACCTGGATAAAGAATGGGTAAGATTCAGCAGGTCAACCGCCACCAGCGAACCTGCAGTAAGGATTACCGGAATCCCGTTTGTCATAAGGCTGGCAGCCGCCGTTTTTGCAGGGGCTATCATCGCATATTCAGGATTGCTTATCCACGAAAAATCCCAGTATGAAAAACTCACTGCAGGGGCTGAAGTAAGGGAGGTAATATTGCCCGATGGATCAACAGTGACCATGAACGCCGGTTCGGAAATAAGGTATCCTAAGAATTTCGGTAAAGAATCCCGTGAGCTCAGGCTCGGGGGAGAGGCATATTTCGATGTGGTAAGAGACACACTCAAACCCTTTTCTGTTGAAGCTGAAGATATAATAGTTAAGGTGCTCGGGACTTCTTTCAATGTGGATGCTAAAGGTAAAAAAGATATGGTTATGGTTGTAGTAGCCGAAGGAAAGGTAGTGCTATATGGTAAAAGGGGCAAAGCCCTTAGCGGTGAACTGGTAAGAGGTGAGAAAGCAATTGTTGATACCAGAACAAATACAGTAAGTAAAAGTATTAATAAGAATCCTAATTTCGACTCCTATAAAACAAGAAGGATAATCTTCAACAATACAGATATCAGGCAGGTTGCTGAAACTCTCGGCAAGGTTTACAATGTCGATATAACCGTTGAAGAAAATGCTGACGACGGCAGGAGAATAACTGTTACATTCGATAATAAAGAACTCGATTACGTGTTAAAGACGATTGAAGCTACTCTTGACATGGAGATTGAAAGAACAGGAAGCAGGATCATCTTTAAATAGATCAGAACCGGGAGGGCTCCTATGACAACACTAAGGATAATAAGTCTGGCAATATTGCTTTTACTGTCTGGCCCGTTTTCCCTGAATGCCCAGGAAAGAGAAAAAAGATTTAACATTTCCCTGTACCAGCAAAGGCTTGACAGCCTGATCACAACCCTTGAAGAAAAGACCGCTTATAAATTCTCCTATAACCCTATGAACATACCGGCGGACAGCATTATCAGTGTTGACTACCGCAATAAAACACTGGATTATATCCTTAATGACCTGGGCCGGTATGGTGTATCCCATACAATCATGGAAGAACATATAATTCTTAAGAAGAAAGGCATTATTCCGGTCCGGGAACCGGGACAGGAAAAAAAAGGAAAATACACCCTCTCAGGCTATATACTGGATTCCCGGTCAGGAGAAGCGCTCATTGGCGCAACCATAAGCGAAAAGAAAACCGGAAAGGGGGCAATGACCAATGGTTACGGCTATTTTTCACTTACCCTTGAAGCGGGTGAATACGTGCTTACTTCCTCCTTCCTTGGATATAAAAAGGATGAAAGAGCAATGGTACTTGATAAGGACAAATATGTTGAGATAAAACTGTCACAGGGCTATAAAAAGCTTGAGGAAGTTGTCGTTGTCTACGGCAGTGATGCTGATTATAACCCTGCCGGCGGCACTGGTGAGTTTTACCTTAAGCCCTCTGATGTAAGCAATATTCAGGGCTTCCTCGGACAGTCAGACGTTATAAAATCCCTTCAGACCATGCCGGGTATTAATTTTTACGGCGATGGCTCAACAATCTTCCATGTAAGGGGTGGCGCCCGCGATCAGAATATGATACTGGTAGATGAAGCACCCGTGTACAATCCGGCACATATGCTGGGTCTGTTCAGTGTCTTTACCGCCGCATCATTAAACAGCATAAAAGTATATAAGGGGAATATGCCGGCTTCATTCGGAGGCAGGGTCTCATCAATTGTTGATGTTAAGCTGAAAGAAGGCAATATAGAAGGATTCTCCATGAATGGCAATACCGGTCCCGTAGCCACTACAATTAACCTGGAAGGACCTCTGTTCAACCGTAAAAGCACATATTATGTATCTGTAAGGCGGTCTCATTTCAAATGGTTATTCACAGGTCAGAATGAAAACATCGAATTGCTTCATTTCCACGATTTCAATTTAAAGTATAACTACAGGATAAATAATAATAACAGGATATTCCTCTCAGTATATTCAGGTGCCGATAAGTTTAAAAACCGCAATAATAATCAACATTCAAGCGGGATAGGATGGAATAACCTTGCCGGCAACCTGAGATGGAATCATGTTTTCGGAGACCGCTTATTCTCAAATACCAGCCTCATTGTCAGCAACTACGATTACAACCTGCTCACTTCATATGAGGATAATAACAGGTGGAATACCGGGATATCACTCTCGGCACTGAAAACGGACTTTGCCTTTTATGCCTCACCGGGTAATACATACAGGGCCGGTATGCTTCTTTCCTCTCATTACTATTCACCGGGCAACTATTACAGCGGCAGCAACCCTGATCCCCTGGCAAGGGGTGTACCCTTAAAGAGAGCAGATGAAACTGCGGTGTACGTCGACTTTGAAAATGAGATTTTTGATGGCTTAAGATTCAATTACGGATTAAGATGGACCAGCTGGTATAACAGGGGGCCGACTGTAGAATATGTTTATAATGAAAACTACCGCCCCGTTGATACCATTAATTATTCCTCAAATAAAAAATACAACAGTTATTCGGTCCTGGAGCCAAGGCTTAACCTCTCCTGCGATATTACCGGTCATATCACATCCAGCCTGTCATACACACGTAATGTACAGTTTGAGCACCTTATCACAAACTCCATCAGTCCGTTTACAAGCATGGAAGTGTGGCTTCCGGCCGGGCCAAATATAAAGCCCGCCTCTTCC
The DNA here is from genome assembly GCA_046542595.1 of Bacteroidales bacterium. Lineage (GTDB taxonomy): Bacteria > Bacteroidota > Bacteroidia > Bacteroidales > VadinHA17 > UBA9300. Next base: position 3,762 of record JBKHBA010000242.1, read on the forward strand.
GGCCAGGTTTCACTTGGTTTAAGCATTGATTCAAAGCACAGTAAATATTCATTTGACATTGAACTTTATAATAAGGTAATAGATAATTATGTAAGCTATGTCGATCATGCAAACATGCTTTTTAATCCCCATATAGAAGGTGAACTGCGATACGGTAAAGGCAGGTCGTACGGGCTGGAGACTTTGCTGCGCAAGGCGGCAGGCAACCCAACAGGCTGGATATCATATACCTGGTCAAGAACTATACTTGATATTAATGATCTCAATAATGATAAACATTTTCCATCACGCTACGACAGACCACATAATTTCAGTGTCCATACAGACTGGAATATCCTGCCCGGATGGATGTTCTCGGCCAACTGGACCTACTGCTCAGGCAGCCCCATCACCACACCTACAGGGTTCTATTATTATAAAGGTTACCAGGTGCCCTTTTATGACAGCCGTAATAATGACAGGCTGCCCGATTACCACCGGCTGGACCTTTCAACGGAAATAAGGCTTAAC
>JBKHBA010000243.1:0-4262 GCA_046542595.1 Bacteroidales bacterium
GAGCAGACAATAATTATTCTTTCAGTTACACTGACGGGACACTTACCGTAAACAAAGCTACCCTGATAGCAAGCGGTGAAGACAAGACAAAGGTCTACGGTGATGCAAATCCCCCTCTTACAATTACCTACAGCGGCTTTGTGAGTGGTGATGATGCCACAGTTCTGGATACGGAACCTGCTGCTTCAACCGCAGCAGATGAGACAAGTGATGCTGGCAGCTATGATATCACAGTTTCAGGCGGAGCAGACAATAATTATTCTTTCAGTTACACTGACGGGACACTTACCGTAAACAAGGCCACGCTGACGGCAACAGCAGATGACAAAACAAAGATCTGCGGCGAGGCTATACCTGAACTTACAATAACTTACAGTGGTTTTGTAAACAGTGATGATGTTACTGAACTGGATAATAAGCCTGTAGTTAACACAACTGCTGATGCTTCAAGTGATAAAGGAAGCTATGATATAATAGTATCAGGCGGTGATGATAACAACTATGATTTTATCTATACCCACGGTATTCTTACGGTAAGAAACAACCTTCCTGTTATTGAATCCTCCCCGGAGGAAACAACAAAGGTAGGCTTTGAGTATTCTTACCAGGTGATTGCTACTGACCCCGATGAAGTACAGACACTTATTTACAGTACTGATCAATTACCATTTTGGCTTAGTTTCGATGAGCAGACAAATACCTTATCAGGAACACCGATGAGTGCCGAACTAGGTGAATACGAGATAAATATTACAGTTGACGACGGTTTTGACCAGGTTTCACAGACATACACCCTCCTTGTTACAGGAGGTGGTCTCAGAGACAATATTCATCCTGACATTAAGCGACCTGAAGCCTTCTCACCCAATGGTGACGGATATAATGACCATTTTATTATTGAAGGACTGGAGAATTACCCCGATAACAGCCTGTTCATATATAACCGCTGGGGGAATAAAGTATTCCAGGCAACTCCGTACAAAAATGACTGGGACGGACAATCAAGCGTTGCAATGACTTTTGGGAAAGACCTTCCATCAGGCACTTATTACTATATCCTTGACCTGGGAGATGGATCGGATATTATAAAAGGATACGTATATATTCAGAAATAATCTGTTAACTGAAAAAAAATATTTCGTCATGAAGACAACAATTAAAATAATAATAACAATTTCCTTGCTTCTGCAAATAGGAATATCTGCAAAGGGTCAGCAGGATCCTATGTCAACTCAATATATGTTTAATCCGATGTGGGTTAATCCATCATATATTGCCAATGTTGAAGAGATAAGCTTTACGGGCATTAGCAGGCACCAGTGGGTAGGATTTGAAGGAGCCCCTTCAACCCGTTTCTTATCAGGCACTTACCCGATAGAAAAATTAAATTTTGTGCTTGGAGGTACACTGGTGCATGATGTTGCCGGTCCTGAAAACCAAACAATGCTGTATCTGGATTATGGCTATTCTGTACAATTAAGTAAAGAAAGCCTTTTAAATCTGGGTGTTCGTGGCGGACTGGGTTATTACAGGGCAAATACTACACAACTTGCCACGGTAAATGATAACGATCCATCATTAACGGGAGATATACAAAGTCGTGCATTGATGAATATCGGATTCGGGGCAAGCTATATCACTCAACAATTTTATGTTGGGTATTCCATCCCGAAGCTGATAAGAAATAAATTTGACAATGAGGATATATCCGCACGCTATATAAGGCATCATTATCTTTTTGGAGGGGCAAAATTTGACATTAACAATGATTTCGTTTTATATCCATCAGTGATGTCCAAGATGGTTAAAGGATCTCCTCCCTCAGTGGATATTTCAGCCACGGCTTTTTACAGAGATAAGATAGGAGCAGGACTGATGTACCGCTTTGGCGCTTCTATAGGAGCAATGGTAAGTTATGAGATAACAGATAAGATCAGGATAGGTTATTCATATGATATGGCGATTACCAGGATGCACTATAACAACATTGGAACGCATGAAGTTATGATTTCATTTAGTATGGCCGGGAAAGGGGATATTCTTAGCAGGCAATTCTTTCCCTCTGCTGATAAAAGTTCTGAAAATTCCAGATTGGATAACCCGTTCCGCCGATTGAAAAGGAAATAATAATTTCAGATAACAAGCTGTTGCGTCATAACTGTTATTCTGGACGCATTTACCTACAGGGACCAAAAAACGAAAGAAGGAAGTGAAGAATATTAAAATAAAAAACCCCCTGGCTTTATGCCGGGGGGCCTTGGTCTCCTGCTCCCCAGGAAGGACTCGAACCTTCGACCTACGGATTAACAGTCCGCCGCTCTAACCAACTGAGCTACTGAGGAATTTTTTATTAGCAAGATTCTATACTTAAAATTGCGTGGCAAAAATAAAGGCTTTTAGTGAATTAAGCAATATATTTGTCATTTATTTTAGTGGACCGGGCATGAACCTGGCAAAGCGATCTTATTAACGAAGTGAGGAACGTTTCAATAAAAAATTCATGCCAGAGCGGGTAACGAACATTTAAAACATAAAACTGCAATTAGTGTTATGAAGAAAGTACTTGGACTGGGAAATGCTCTTGTTGATGTGATGACCCCGCTGGAAGATGATAATATAATTGAGCAGCTGGGATTCGCTAAAGGGAGTATGAACCTGGTGGATAATGATAAGTCACATGAGATAAAAAAGACAACGGCTGATTATGTCACCAGCCTGGCATCCGGTGGCTCAGCGGCCAACACCATGCACGGGCTGGCCAAGCTGGGAGTGGGCTCTGGTTTTATTGGGGCCATAGGTAGTGATACAACAGGTAAGATCTTTGAGAAGAATATGAAGTCGGCCGGTGTTAAAACATACCTTGCTTTAAAGGATGATGATACCGGTACAGCCGTGGCTATGATAAGCAAGGACTCGGAACGAACCTTTGCCACTCACCTGGGTGCAGCAGAGCAGATCACCGCCGGCGATCTTGACAGGAAGGTGTTCGCCGATTATGACTACCTCTACCTCGAAGGATACCTTATAACCAATATGGACCTGGTGGAGAAGGCCTGCTCATATGCCCGGGAAGAGGGTCTGAAGGTGGTCATTGACCTTTCCAGCTTTAACGTGGTGGAGGTGTTTATGGATAAATTTTCTTATATTATTGATAAATATGTTGATATAGTTTTCGCCAACGAACTTGAAGCAAAGGCTTTCACAGGACTGGGTCCGGAAGAGGCGTTGAAGGCACTGGCTGAAAAATGTGAGATAGCAGTGGTTAAAACAGGCGAGAAAGGCTCACTGATACAGGGATCGCTTATTTATGGTAACAAAGGAATGATAAAGGTGGATGCCCTGGAGGTGGAGAGCATAGATACCACTGGTGCCGGCGACCTGTATGCCGCGGGATTCCTGTACGGGCTGGTAAATAATGCCACCCTTGATGAATGTGCTGCCTACGGCACTATGATTGCCGGCAGGGTGATACAGGTGATAGGTCCGAAGATAGATAATTATGACTGGCCCGGGATAAAGGAAACAATAGCCCGGCACAGTGAAGGGAACTAATAAAGTTTGGAATAAAGAAGGAATAAAGAAGGGAGTAAGGAGATGTTTGTAAAGAAGATGAAACCGCTGATTACACTCTCACTGGCGATGCTTGCGGCTGTATCATGTTCTGAATACAGTCCGTCAACAACAGTGGAGATAAGGGGTAATAAATTTTATATTAACGGCACGCCTACATACAGGGACGTGGAATGGGAAGGCAATAAGATAGAAGGCCTTCTGTTTAACTCTCGTATGGTACAGGGTATTTTCGATGACAGCAATCCGGATACAAGGATGCTATGGAAATATCCTGATACCGGTGAATGGGACCCTGACAGGAATACCAATGAATTTGTTCAGGCAATGGAGGAATGGCATAGTTACGGCCTTGCCGCCTTTACACTTAATATGCAGGGAGGCAGCCCTACGGGTTATGGCAATGATGGCTGGGTAAATACCGCTTATAATGCTGACGGCAGCCTTAAGAAGAAATATGTGACACGACTGTACCGCATACTTAAAAGGGCGGATGAGCTGGATATGGTTGTTATACTCGGGCTGTTCTATTTTGGCCAGGACCAGGAGATGGCCAGCGGGCAGGCCGTTATCAATGCCGTGGATAACACACTGGACTGGCTGAATGATGCGGGCTTCAGGAATATAATTATAGAGGTATGTAATGAGTGCGATGTAAATTATGATCATGAAATACTTAAGCCGGAGCGCGT
>JBKHBA010000244.1:0-4229 GCA_046542595.1 Bacteroidales bacterium
GGGGGGCAGGGTCATAAATGCAATGAGTCTAAGCGGTGACCTGGGAGACAGCATCAAATGCGGAGATAATAAGAGAATTACCTGGAGCCTGGCCGCTGACAACTTAAAGATTAATGACAATATCGAGGTCCAGATAGTAGCTGAACAGACAACTGTTAATAAAACAGAGGAAGGAGAAAAGGCTTCCCCCTCATCCAAAGATACGGAAGACAGGAAGACAAAGTCTGAGCCTGAGGATGGGATTAAAGAAAGGCCGGCGTCAAAGCCTGTCCCGGCTCCGGTATATTCAAGGGGGAATATTATAGCTTCCTCGGTCATTTTTCCGGGACTGGGCCAGAAAAAAGTCACCAGGAAAGGAGCACCCCTGTTAATGGGTATACTTGGCTATGGAAGCCTGGCAGCCTCAGGTTATTTTATTTACGACTATAATAAAAAATACGAGCAATATCTTGAAACAGATATAAGGTCGGAGAGCGACATCCTGTACCAGGATGCTGACAAGTCCTTTAATGCGGCCCGGTATCTTGCCTATGGTGCCGCAGGAATATGGGCAGTGAACCTGATATGGTCCGCTCTAATTCCCTCTTCACAACCTGAAAACCTTGCCGCCGGTGTGTCAGTAAATGACATCAGCGGAATGCAGCTATACGCTAAATGGACATTTTAAATTATCAGTCATGAAAACAAATGCAATCCGGATCCTTATCTTTTCGCTTGCTTTTCTGTGCTGCTCAAATTTATTTGCACAGGTAAAAAGTGAGAAATCGAGCATCCATATAAATAATATTCCAGACAGGAAAGCTGAAACAGAAATGATACTGCATCAGCCAAACCTGGATATGTCAAGGGTATTTGTAACCTCCGAATCATCTTTTGACCTTGCCGGGGAAATCGAAAGTACAGCCGCAAACCTGGCGGTAAACATCAATGGCCGGCCGGCTGAAAATATGGAAAATAATTTCTTCTGGCAGAAAGTTAAGCTGAATCCAGGTTCAAATACTCTGCAAATAGATATCCTCAGCGACGGGCAAATAGAAAAAAGCTATGATTATAAGCTTTTTTATACCGCCCCAATAACCAGTCTTGCAGGAGAATCTGTTAATACAGGAACATATTATGCCCTTATTATCGGCATTAATAATTACCCGGCCATGGGTGAAAACCTGAGCAATGCCGTCAGGGATGCAAAGGCTTTGTATGATGTGCTGGCAGACAGGTATATTTTCGAAAAAAAGAATATGAACCTTCTGCTGAATCCCAAAAGGGAAGACCTCTATAATGCTTTCGACAAACTCTCATCAAAGGTAACTGAAAATGATAACCTTCTGATATTCTATGCCGGTCACGGGCTCTGGGAAGAAAACTCCCAGCTTGGCTACTGGCTGCCATCTGATGCCAGAAGGGAGAGCCGGGCAGCATGGTTCCCCAACAGTTCGCTGGTAGATTATCTCAAAGCCATCAAATCAAAACATACACTGCTGATATCAGATGCCTGTTTTTCGGGTTCTATCCTTAAAACCCGGAATGTTATGGATGAAGCATCAGTAAATATAGAGGAACTGTACCGCCTGCCCAGCAGGAAAGCCATAACCAGCGGCACTCTCACAGAGGTGCCGGATGAGAGTATATTCATAAAATACCTTCTCGACAGGCTTGAAAAAAATAAGAATAAATACCTCCCATCTGAGAGCCTTTACAGCCGGATCAGGGTGGCAGTTGAAAATAACGGCCCGACCATCCCCCGCACCGGGGTGATACAGGGTGTGGGCGATGAAGGAGGTGATTTTATTTTTATACTGAAATAATTAACGGCAGATGAAAAAATCATTCCCTGCCCGCAGCATTATAGTGGCAACACTGTTTATCTGTCTCTTCCTGGGCAATTGTAAAAAACCCGAAAGGATAATTAAGGTGGCCACCCTTGATATACAGTCACAGGACATTACTTACGACACCATTATTATCAAAGGTGAAATAATAGATATCGGTGATGGCATTCTGAATGATCACGGAATTCTACTAAGAAAGTCAGACCAGGCTGGTGATAATTTCCCTACAGACCTGTCACTTGGCTCTTCCGGCTCTGAAGGCCTGTTCAGTGTCAAATTCGTAAACCCCCTGCCGGATACTGAATATGAATATAAAGCATATGCCGGCAATTCAGGCGGCACTGTTTATGGCAAGACAAAAGTATTTACTACCCCTGCATTAACGCTCCCGGAACTAACTACCGATGTAGTAACGGAAATAACTACAAATTCAGCCAGGTCAGGGGGTAATATAACAAATAATGGAGGCGCTGATATAACAGCACGCGGTATTTGCTGGTCAACAACAGAGAACCCCACTACTGAAGACAGCAAGACAGATGATCCAAACCCCGGACCGGGTGAATTTGTCAATCACCTGGCCTGGCTGACGGCAAATACTGAATATTATGTCAGGGCCTATGCCACAAACAGTGTAGGAACAGCTTACGGTAACCAGGTTGCTTTTACTACCCTTGACATTACCCAGCCGGTTCTCACCACAGCTGAAGTAAGCGAAATAACAAACACTGACGCAACATCAGGAGGTAATATTACCGGTGATGGTGGTTCAGAGATCACTTCCAGGGGTATTTGCTGGAGTACTGAAGAAAATCCCACCACAGATGATGAAAAATCTGTAGATCCCGTTCCGGGAACCGGTGAATTTGTCAGTCACCTTAGCGTCCTTAACCCCGGAACAATATATTATGTAAGAGCTTACGCAAGTAATGCTGCAGGAACAGGATATGGGAATCAGGTAGCATTTAAAACATTGAACGATCAGCATAATTATAGTACTGCCGGGGATGGCCTTACTGATATTGACGGGAATATCTATGCATCAGTGATTATTGGCGGGCAGGAGTGGATGGCAGAAAACCTGAAAACCGGAACTTATAAGGACGGAACAGAGATCAGTACCGGATTGAGTAATGCTGACTGGCAGACAGATGCCTCAGGTGCTTATACCCTATACCCTTACAGCGATGTCAGTGATATATCAACCGATATGGATATGCAGGATGCCTATGGTCTTTTATATAACTGGTATGCTGTGGATAATCCTTCCGGATTATGTCCTGAGGGCTGGAGGATGCCGGCTCATAACGACTGGAACCAGCTGGTTGATTACCTGACAGGCAATTACGATGAGATAGATGCTGGCAATACAGGTATATACCTTAAATCCTGCCGGCAGCCAGATTCGCCTCTTGGAGGGAATTGTGACACTTATGATCAGCCATACTGGGAACCTGATAATATATATTATGGCACAGATAATTTCGGCTTTGCTGCACTGCCCGGAGGTTACCGTTCCCCTGAAGGAGATTATTATGACATGGGTGGTTACGGCTACTGGTGGAGCTCCACGGAATACCAGGGCAGCTATGCGTTTGCACATACGATGGCCTGCGATGCAGGAGAGGTAAATGTCGCTACTGATGATAAGGAATACGGTTACTCTGTACGCTGCATTAAGGATAAGTGAGTAGAATATAAAGTTGAAAGTTGAAAGTTGAAAGTTGAAAGTTTGTAAAGTGTAAAGTTTGAGGATAGATCGGTTTGAGGATATTATTGCATGGCAGAAGGCCAGGGAGCTTACTATTCTAATATATAGAATATTTGATGTAAGTAAGGATTTTGGGTTTAAAAATCAGATACAAAGAGCTTCTGTGTCAGTAATGAACAATATTGCCGAAGGTTTTGAGCGTAGGAGTAATAATGAATTCAAACAATTCCTTTACATAGCCAAAGGTTCATGCGGTGAGGTTCGTTCCATGCTAATATTAGCCAACGAATTGGAGATAATTCCAAATTCTGCTGCATTAAACTTAATGCAATTATCTGAAGAAATCTCCAAAATACTATCAGGCCTTATCAAAAAACTTTAAACTTTCAACTTTACAAACTTTATGAACTTTATGAACTTTATGAACTTTATGAACTTTATGAACTTTTAACTTCACAAACTTACCAGCGTTTTGATATATGAAAAAATTGAACACTATCATTGTTTTATTATTTATCTGTGTTTTTGCAAATTCACAAAATACCATTACAGGTGTTTTTCCGGGGCACGCCAATCAACAAATCAAACTTGTTGGCTTTAACGGTTTCGATACCTACACCATTGATAGTGATCAGGCTAATGAAGAAGGTGCTTTTGACCTGTCATATAACGAACAAGACTACGGTATG
>JBKHBA010000245.1:0-4212 GCA_046542595.1 Bacteroidales bacterium
TTAGCCAGCCTGTCAAGTCCAAACGGATCCTCCGGGAAGAAGGATATATCCACCATATCTTTTCCGGCCTCAATGGTATCTTTCACTGATTTATACCCCATGGCTCCGGGCAGCGCGCCTATCACCAGGTCATGATCGCGCACCAGGTCTTTCAGCATCCCCGAATCCGACAGGTCGGCCGTTACCGCCTTTACATTGTTCAGTCCCTTTAAGGTGTTGATATTATCCTCCGATATGTCTGCCACGCTTACACTGTAATCATTGCACAGATCCTTTACTATAGCCGAGCCTACCAGTCCGGCCCCAAGTACGATAATTTTATTCTTCATCCTGTTATCTTTTTTAAGCTTACAAGATAAGTTATTTAAGACATTCCAGGAAGAAGGCATACTGAAAAATGGAGCCGGGCAGGTTTTGATAAGTTATAATTTTGCAAATTAAAGCTATGCTGTAAAACAATGCCGGAGATGTTAAGTGTTTTGATTATTTTAGCAACTTGCAAACCTGGAAAAAGATTGCTACAGATAAGACATCAGATATGAAACAAGCATGATAATTTATACAGATTGCCATGCAAAAAAATTAAAAGTATGAAAAAGATATTTCTGACATCCTTTCTTATTACACTGTTTATAAGTTCATTTGCGCAGTGGCCGATAAGCTATTATATGCCAAAGCATATTTCTTTTGACAGTGATATACCACTGCCTTCAGAATTTATAGGTCATGATGTGGGTGAATGGCATGTTACCCATGATAAGCTTTATTACTATATGCTGGAGCTGGCAAAGGTGTCAGACAGGGCCGTATGGGAGGAATATGGCCTGAGCCATGAAGACAGGCCCCTGGGTAACCTTATCATCAGCTCGGAGGAGAATATAAGGAATATTGAACAACTCAGGGAAGATCATATTAAGCTGAGTGACCCTGCCGTCTCCTCTTCAATGGATATATCAGATATGCCGGTGTTCATTAAGCTGGGTTACGGTGTTCACGGTAATGAGTCAAGTGCCCAGAACGCATCCCTGCTTGTTGCCTATTACCTTGTAGCAGGCACAGACAAAGAGGTGGAGGATTTACTGGATAATGCTGTAATACTTATTGATCCCAGCCTTAATCCCGACGGTTTGCAGCGCCATTCAACATGGGTGAACATGCATAAGAGCATTACACTTAATCCCGATGCCCGTGCAAGGGAGTTTGACGAGGTATGGCCCGGTGGCCGCACCAATCATTACTGGTTCGACCTTAACCGCGACTATATTATGCTGCAGCATCCGGAGTCGGTCGGACGCATAGCTGCATTCCACAGGTGGAAGCCCAATATCAATACTGATCATCATGAGATGGGAGCCGGATCTACTTTTTTCTTCCAGCCGGGGGTGAAAACAAGGGAGAACCCGCTTACGCCGAAGGATAATTATGAACTGCATTATGATATTGCTGAGTACCATAAGAAGCATCTTGATAATATAGGCAGCCTGTATTATTCCGCCGAAGGCTTTGATGATTTTTACCTGGGTAAGGGATCAGCATACCCTGACATCCATGCTTCGGTAGGTATACTGTTTGAGCAGGCAGGAGTGAAAGGCCACCTGAGGGAGACGCAGGGAGGGATATTGTCATTCCCCTTTGCCATAAAAAACCAGTTTGCCGTTTCAATGTCCAGCCTCGAGGCCGGACTTAACCTGAGGGAGAAGCTGCTGCAGCACCAGGTCGACTTTTATAATAATGTAATGAAGGAGGCGGAGAATGACGGGGTTAAAGGATATATATTCAGTGAGCCTGCTGACAGGTCCAGGACGGCTCATTTCATTGAGAACCTGCTGAGACACCAGATTAAGGTATACCGCCTGTCTTCGGATATTGATCTTGACGGGAAGGAATACAGGGCAGGCGACAGTTATATCGTTCCCCTCGAACAGCCACAGTACCTGTATATAAAGAGTATGTTTGATACAATAACAGAGTTTGAGGAGGAGGTCTTTTATGATATATCCACCTGGGTGCTGCCCATGTCTTTCAATATTGATTATGACAGCTACACAGGCCGTTCGGTTGACGGTATCATGGGACCAGAGATAGTTTTTCCGCCCTGGCCCGAAGGGAGTCTGAGAGGCGAGAGGGATGCCTATGCCTGGATATTTGACTGGGATGATTATTATGCCCCCGGGGCACTGTACCGCATTCTTGATGAAGGGATAAAGGCCCGTGTGGCCACTGATGAACTGCTGTATGACGATGGTGAATTCAGGAAGGAGTTCAGCAGGGGATCAATAATGATACCCGCCTATAACCAGGAATTGAGCCGCGATGATATATATGCCCTTATGAAGGATATAGTCAGTGATTACGATATTACAGTTTATGGAGTAAAGACAGGATATACACCAGAGGGAATTGACTTTGGCAGTAACAGTTTCAGGTTGCTTGACAATCCTTCGGTTATGATGTTTGTAGGCGACGGTATCAGCAGCAGGGATGCGGGTGAGATATGGCATATGTTTGACCAGCGTTTCCATATACCAGTTACAATGATAGATGCCGGGGAAATGAGGTCGCTGGATATGTCAGATTATAATGTACTTGTGCTGGCCGGCAACCCTTCTCTCTCGGAATCACAGATGCAGGAGCTGAAGAGCTGGAACAGAAAGGGAGGTGTGATAATAGCATATAAGGGAGGCAACAGGTTCCTCAGTGCCAATGATATGGCCGATATTGAATATATCCCCTCAGCTGATCCTGAATATGATGATGATGCCAGGTATGAGGATCGCAGGACCCTTTATTCCAAACACAGGATACCGGGATCCATCTTCAGGATTAAGATAGACAATACTCATCCCCTGTTTTATGGTTATGATGATGATACCATACCTGTTTTCAAAGGCAGCGCAGGAGCTGTCAAAACGGATGATAATATATTCAATAACCCGGCAGTGTATACCGCCAATCCTCTTATGAGCGGGTACAGCTCGGAAGAGAATATCGAAAGAATTGCGGGCTCAGCATTCTGTGGTGTGCATTCATCAGGCAGGGGTGCTATTATCTCCATTTATGATGATACCAATTTCAGGGCTATATGGTTTGGCACAACCAAGATATTTATGAATGCGGTATTCTTTGGCGGTATACTCTGATAAGTGCCAGGGTCTGTTGAGACGCCCGGGACAAGGCAGCGCTTACAGTCTCTGACCTGGTGCCGCCAGGGTTAAACCCCGGTTTTGCGGCGGCGGTGGAAGTGTTTTGAATCGCCCCACTCATCCCGGGCTGGCTCGGCACCAACCATCTTAAGCCTGGCCTCAAGGCAGCCCAGGCAGTCGTCAGCCGACTCATCGGTACAGGGCTTGTTCTCGTACAGCTTATAGCTGTCGCGGTACATGCCCGGTGTGATATTGGGCATAATAACATTGGCCCCCACCTGTATGGCTTTCTCGCGACCCATGGGGTCTATTGCCTGCAATGCCGTGGATGCGGCAATATTGATATCTTTCATTATGATACGCAGTATGGCTATCATTTTAAGCGACAGGCTGAAGCGTTCCTCCAGGGGCAGCAGTTCATCCTTATGCTCTGTGAGAGGGGTGTTCTCGTGCTCAATATAGGGTCCCATGCCCACCATATCAATATCCATCTCTTTCATAAACAGCAGGTCACCTGCCAGGTCCCTGTATGACTGGAAGGGCAGTCCTATCATTACACCCGTGCCGGTCTGGTAACCGGTTTTACGCAGCAGGCTCAGGCATTCCAGCCTGCGGTGATAATCATGGAGACTGTCATCCGGGTGCAGCTTTGAATAGAGTTCAGGGCTGGATGCCTCAATACGAAGGAGATACCTGTGGGCCCCGGCCTCAAACCATTCGCGGTACACCTCCTCAGTCTGTTCTCCAAGTGATATTGTTATGCCCAGCCTGCCGTCCGACAGCTTCTTTATCTCTTTCAGAAGGCGGGTGATCCTGGCAGTGAAATGCGGGTTGCTGAGTTCGCCCGACTGCAGGACAACGGAACCATATCTGTTTTCATAAGCATAGCGGGCGGCATCAAGTATTTCGCCGTCGGAAAGGTTATATCTTTCAACCTCCCTGTTTGACCTGCGTATGCCGCAGTAATAGCAGTCTTTCTCACATATATTGGAAAATTCTATCAGTCCCCGGTAGTAAACCTTATTGCCTGAGTTTTCCTGTTTTATACGGGCTGATTCACGGAAGAGAT
>JBKHBA010000246.1:0-4205 GCA_046542595.1 Bacteroidales bacterium
TAGCTAATATTTATCGCGACTACGAAACCATTAAAGCAAAAAACCGGCACCTTATATCAGAAGCCTTTAATTGTAAATCCCCCATCAACAGCAATAACCTGGCCTGTAATATATGATGCTGCGGGCATGCAAAGGTAAGCCACCAGGGATGCCACCTCGCCTATCTCCCCTACCCGTCCCATTGGTGTGCGTGAAAGGACATCATTGCGGTAATCATCATCTTTCAGCACCTGCTGTGCCAGGGGCGTATTGATATACCACGGTGCCACGGCATTGACCCGTATACCATCGGCTGCCCATTCTCCGGCAAGATTCCTGGTCATCTGGTTCATAGCTGCCTTTGTCATTCCATATATTGATCCTGTCCGGACATGCGTCATTCCGGCTACCGAGCTGATATTCACAATTGATGCGCTTCCGGATGCCCGCAGAAGAGGATACAGGTCCCTCGAAAGGCTGAAAGCCGAGATCATATTGGTCCTCAGCAGGTGATCAAGCTCATCATCTGAATACTCACCCGTTTTCTTTCTTATATTGGTACCTACATTATTAATAAGTAAATCCAGGCTACCAAATCTCTTTCCTACAAAGTCAATCAGCTTCATCCTGTCTTTTTTCTCTGAGGCATCGGACTGAAAATATACAATACCATCATCCTCCGCTTGTTTTTCCGGTATTGTCCGGGATGTACATATCACCCTGGCACCATGTGACAATAATTCCTCCGCTATACCTTTACCTATTCCTTTAGTGCCACCTGTAACAAGTGTCCTGCGGCCATCCAGTGACCATTTTTCATTCTTTCTCATTTAAAACTATTCTGGTTTTAACAATAAACTATACCTGGCAGCTCCTCTTACTGCTTCCTCACTGAAATGATCCTTATAAAAACCATCAGCGCAATATGTGGCTGTTTGTGAACAATAAAATTCCGACGAGGGAACGCCGGATATCCCGGTAGGGATAACGGTGTATGACTCGTCCCAGTCGGCAGTGTTATACACATGACGCTCCGATGCTCCATGATCGATAACAAAATCCTTTCCATAAGAGTATGGAGACACTGTATGCTTACTGCCCCCTACCCTGTACGGACCTTCATTAAAACCAAACAACCTGTCCAGTATACTCACACTGCTCAGCGGATGATTGGCTGTAAACTTATGAATATCGCCCCATAGCCATCTTGATGTATCAACTGAATATTTATCTCTCAGTTTATCTATTGTCTCCCTGTAAGCCAGCAGCAGGATATCATCAAGTGTCTCTTCTTCCTCAGTATTAAGGTCATCAATATACAGTTCATGCCTGCCTTTTATTATCATCAGCAGGTAATAATCCCGTACCTGACTGTTAAAACTTTTATATATTTCTCCCATATCATCTTCCAGCAGCCGGTCGGCCAGCGTCATTCTGTAATATTCAAAGAAGGTGGGCGTGAACATGTCGGGCGACATATTATAATCCCAGATGGAAAGGTTATTGAACACCTCTCTCTCCAGCCGGCTCATCTCATCAGTCCGCTGCAGTGTTTCCAGTAACAAGTCACAAAGGGAGGCAGCGTAATCAGATCGCCGATCTGTTATCATATTCTTAAAATCATCAACACTGAACACCTCTTTTTTCCCCAGCATCTGTCTTATCCTGTTTATTCTATAAGGCATGGCATAATAAGTACCAACATAGTAAGGATAAGATAGCGGTGCCACTGTTTTATTATTGGCAGATGACACAGACCCGTCTTCAGGATTATAACTTTTTGGAAGCAGTTCATGCGGAACATAGCCTCTCCAGTCATACTTGCTGCTGTCTCCGGGCTGCACAAAAGCACCATGTCCTTCCCTGAGAGGTATACCACCACCTGTTTGCAAGCCTATGTTACCATCTGTGTCAGCATAAACAAAATTCTGGCTTATCGAGTTAAAATAAGACAGTGCCTCATTAAAATCATCCCTGTTGCCTGCCCTGTTGAGCAAATAAACAGCTGCTATCTCATTACTCATGTCATTACCTGACCAGCGCATACTGATATCTGCATCTTCGATATCCCGGAAACCTGATATTATCGGTCCCCGATGCGTATAAAGTATTTCCCGTTCCCTGTCATCTTCTTTTTTCACCTTAATGATTTCCCTCACGGCTTTTATATCTTTCCATTCGCCGTCCAGCAGGTATTTTGTCTTATCCTCATTTGTCTTTTCAAGATAGAGATCCACATCATCCACCATCAGGTTGGTCATCCCCCAGGCAATATTTTCATTATGCCCGGCCACAACAAATGGTTGTCCGGGCACTGCAACACCTGTTACATTCAGTCTGCCGGGCACCACCATATGCATCTGTATCCATATACCCGGACTCGATAGTCCGAGATGCATGTCATTGGAAAGCAATGGCTTACCTGTCTCCGAACGATCACCGCTCACCGCCCAGTTATTACTGCCGGAAAATGAAGCTATACCCAGTTCTTCAACCTTGTTAACAGACTCTGTTATATCTGCCAGGGCTGTCAGCGTTTCTTCGCCCAGGGTAAAATCAGGGTAAACAGGCTCACCCGTATAATCATAATAGGGAATCATTTTAACTGCCTCTTCCCTTCCAATCTGTTCCATCAGCTTATACATAAAAATATCACCGGACAGGCTGCCTCCTGCCAGGTCCCATCCCATATACCCAATAATATTGGCTGTATTTTCAGCTGTCCATGGATCAGGCTCATAGCCCAGTATCCTGAATTCAGGGGGTAATTTTTTCCCGGCTTCCTGAATATAGAAATTAACACCTTCAACAAAATAATTTATACAATCCAGTATTTCCGCATCAGTATCTGCCAGAACCATTTTTGATTTCTCTGTCATCCTCAGCGAACGCAGAAACAGGTCAGTCTGAACATAATCTGCTCCAAATATCTCCGACAGTTCCCCGGTGGTTGCCCTGCGTATAAGGTCCATCTGCCACAGTCGCTCCTGGGCCATTATATATCCTACTGCCTTATAAAGATCATGTTCATTATCTGCATATATATGAGGCATACCCCGTTGGTCCCGAATCACTTCCACCTCATTTACCAGTCCGGGCATTAAAAGCTCCCCTTCATATACCGGCTTAGCGCCATTGGCAATGTCTCTGACAATAATGAAAGTTATCATTAAAGCAATAAACAACAGGGATATAAATGAATAAATAATTATTCTTAAAGTTTTCATAGGTACCGGGATTTAAAAAAAACCAAGATAATAAAAATTTATTCACCCTGTCGCAGGGCTTCCTGTTTGCAGGTTATCATATCCGTAATGAAAGGCTGAATATTTAATGCTTTTAAAGTATATTGGTACTTTTGCATAAAAAGTTCAGGGCATGACAAAAAAGCATAAAGGCAGATCAGGTGTAGTGTATTCAACCGACCCCGGCTATGAATATGAATATGAAAAGGACAAGAGGGAAGATACGCCTGAACCTGGAGAACAGGATCTCAGGGTAAGCATTGACAGGAAGGGGAGAAAAGGAAAGACTGTCACTCTTGTCAGTGGCTTTAAAGGTAATGAAGATGACCTTTCAGACCTTGCCAGGATGCTCAAGTCCGCATGTGGTACCGGGGGATCGGCAAAAGACATGCAGGTCATTATACAGGGTGATTTTTGCGATAAGGTAATTGATATTCTTAAAAGGAAAGGATATAAAGTCAAAAAATCGGGTGGCTAGGTCCAGGGGCATCAGCAGGACAATTTTACGGGCTCAGCAGGACACATCAGCAGGATAATTTCACGGGCATCAGGGAGTCGCTCTTAAAGCACATTATAAAAAGTCTTATGCCTTATTGCTTTTTATCGCCTGAGTTTATTATTTTTGCAGCCGGTTATACAAGCATTCATCGGGATGTAGCGCAGCCAGGCAGCGCGCTTCGTTCGGGACGAAGAGGTCGGGAGTTCGAATCTCCCCATCCCGACAAACACAAAAAGCCTTACCGCACAGCGGCAGGGCTTTTGCTTTTTAACGGGCGTTGAGCTTGCTCATAAGCCCGTAAAAAGTAAAAGACCATAAAGTGCGAAGCACTTGAGGCTTTTTGTGTTTGAATCACCCCCCCAGGAGATCACGAGGAGCGAAGCGACGAGTAATCTCCTGTTGCGAAATGTAATGAAGCAACAGAAAGGGATCACGAGGAGCGAAGCGACGAGTAATCCCAGTTCCGAATGCAATGAAGGAAC
>JBKHBA010000247.1:0-4189 GCA_046542595.1 Bacteroidales bacterium
CGTTAAGGGCTTAGTATTCATGTATTTATTATAATTTACATCATTTACATCATTTTTTCTACTTATAATGCAATTTATAATGTCAGGGCTTTTTCAAATCTCTTGTTTACCTCGTCCCAGTTGATGACATTCCAGAATGCATCAATATAGTCAGGTCTTTTGTTCTGGTACTTGAGATAATATGCATGCTCCCATACGTCAATGGTCAATAGAGGTGTACCCCTCAGCTCGGAGACATCCATCAGGGGGTTGTCCTGGTTGGGGGTGCTGCCAACGAAAAGTTTCTTATTGGCATCCATTACCAGCCATGCCCACCCGCTGCCAAAGCGTGTAGCGGCCTCGTTGCTGAAGGCCTCGCGGAACTTATCCCAGGAGCCGAAGGTATCATCTACTGCTTTCTTCAGTTTGTCTGAAGGTTCTGTTTTATCCGGACTCATATTATTCCAGAACAGGGTATGGTTATAATACCCGCCCCCGTTATTCCTTATGCCTGCCGGCAGTTTGGATACCTTTGCAAAGACTTTGGACAGAGGCATTGACTCCTGTTCGCTTCCCTCTATTGCTGCCAGGTATTTTTTATAATAGCCCCTGTGGTGCCTGTCATAATGTATCTCCATAGTCATCTTGTCGATATATGGCTCAAGGGCGTCATATGAATATGGCAGTTCGGGGAACGAATGTCCTTTGAAGTCACCCTTATCATCAATTGAAAAATCGAATACAGGTGTTGCGAGCAGGTCTGCCGGCAAAGCGACGGCTACAGCTCCCAATCCTACCGTGCTTAAAAATTTTCTTCTTTCCATAGTGTTAAGTTTTTATTTTAATAACAACACAGCGGAATAAAAGTTTAAATGAGCTGCAGCCTCAGGTCTTGCAGCCCATTTAAATTGTGTCCGGTATGGACCTGAACCATAGCCTGTCCGGTATGAACCTGAACTATAAGGTGAATGTCATGAAAGCATCTTCGGTATTATTTCTCTATTTTGAAATAATCCGGCCTTTTCCATCTTACCGGTGCCGGCGGTTCTTCTTTAAGCTCAATGCCTTCTGTTTCTATCAGTCTCAGTGTCTCTTCTATAGCCTTCAGCAGCTGGGGGTCATTGCCTTTTGCTTCCTCCGCGGGATCCTGCATAACATGTATGTCAGGAGCAATGCCCACTGCCTCAACGGCCCACTCGCCATCGGTATCAAAGAAGCCGCCCCTGGGAGCTACCATCCCTCCGCCGTCAATAAAGGGAGGTGTATCCCATGTGCCTACCAGTCCGCCCCATGTCTGTGTGCCTATCAGGGGACCAATACCTTTTTCCCTGAACATATAGGGCATAAGGTCGCCTCCTGATCCGGCCCTTTCGTTGATTATCATAACCTTGGGGCCCCATAGCCCAGCCATTGGAGTGGTAAAAGGCCTTCTTTCTGTTGTTTTGGAGTTAAAATAGCCAAGCAGCTCACGGGACAGTATATCAATAATATAGTCTGCCGCTGAACCGCCGCCATTATTTCTTTCGTCAATTATGGCTCCTTTCTTATCCTGCTGGGCAAAGAAGTAGCGGTTGAAGTAGTTATACCCGCCCCTTCCCGTATTGGGCAGCCATACATAGGCTATCTTACCTCCGGAGAGCTCATCAACAAGCTTCCTGTTTCCTTCCACCCAGTCGGCTGTCCTGAGGGAAGACTCATTGCTTACGGGTATAACCATGATCTCATGTGCATCACTGCCTGAGGGGTCTTCTGAGACAGTAAGCGTGATATGCCTGCCTGCAGTGGCTTCAAAATATTTAAAGATATTATCACCGGCACTTATATCATTACCGTTTACCGATATAATATAATCCCCTTCCTTTACCTTCATCCCGGGCTGTGCCAGTGGACCCCTGAGATTGGGGTTCCAGTCCTCCCCGGTATATATTTTCTTTATATAAAATTTGCCATTGCGTATGCCGTAGTCTGCTCCCAGCAGCCCCACCGGTACCCTTTCAATATCCGGGAAGTCGCCGCCGCGGGTATAGGAATGGCCAACAGCCACTTCACCGCCCAGGATATCGATTATATAGTTCATTTCTGAGCGGTGTTTTACATGATCAAGCCATGGCTTATACCATTCATAAACCTCATCCCAGGGGGCACCGTGCACATTGTCCACATAAAGGAAATCTCTCTGGTAACGCCATCCTTCCCTGTATATCTGCTTCCATTCTTTTTCCGGTTCTATCTTAATCCTGATACCTGAAAGATCAATTTTATCCTCTCCCGGGTTTTTCACCGGACTTTTAGTTGAGGCAACAGCCCAGTTACTTCCCGTCCTGTAAAGAATTTTTGATTTATCATGGGAGCCTGTTACATAAGATATATTTTTAATGAATTCAACGGACTCCCGTTTTTCTATATCATATTTATGAAGTGTAACCGTTCTTGATCCTTCGGGCACCTCCGAGATAAAAACAGTGTTCTCCGGACCGGCAAGCAGTGAGGTGTAATTTTTCTCCGGCATATCTATGGCTATTATCCTGGAGGCAATATTCTCAGGGTCTATCTTTACATTTACCTCTTTATCTTCCGGGCTCTCTTTATCATCTTTCTTATCACTTTTTTTATCACCGTTCTGCTCTTTTCCTGCTTTTTCTTCATCGCTTTCCGGCAGGAAAGGGCTTTCAGTATCTTCATCGAGAAGTATCATATATACCGACCTTGTTGTTACCACATCATAGCCGCTCATATCCAGCCACCCGGTACCAAGCCCGTAATTTGTGCTTGCCAGCAGGTAAAGGTATTTACCTGATTCATCCCAGACTGGACTTATGGCATCTGCCATGCCGTCTGTAAGCCTGTGAATGGCACCGTTCTCAATATTATAAACAAAAACGGCCTTATACTGGTTATTCAGAATTTTAGCATAAGCTATCCATTTGCTGTCGGGCGACCACACGGGGTTAAGAGTCCTGTCAGGATGGGCATATGTTTCTGAATCCACCCGTATAACCTTGCCTGTCTCCAGGTCTATATACTGCAGCCTGTAATGGGTGTCTGTGAAGGCTATATACCTGCCGTCGGGCGACCATGCCGGGCGGAAGAAAAATGTAGGATCCGGTATACTGTATATTTTTTTGCCTGAGCCATCCTGGTTTGCGACGGCCAGCTCATACTCACCACTTTCATCGGTAAACCAGGCTACCTTCTCTCCTCCGGGTGACCATACGGGATACCTGTCGGCAGCGCCGGTTGTATTGCTGAGATTTCTCCAGCTTCCTTTCTCTGCCGGCACACTTATTATTTCACCCCGGTACTCGAATAAAGCCCTTTTACCGGTTGATGAAAGCATTGCATTACGCAGTCCCCTGCTTTCAGGCTCTTCCCACCTGGTTCTGGCCCAGTGGAAGTCTCCTTTTACATTTATCTCAAGGGTTTTTGTCTGGTCTGAGACGGGGTCCAGTATATGCAGCCTGCCTCCCTGCTCGTATACGATCTGTTTATCGCCGGCATCAAGGCTTTTGACATCAAAATCACCATGAAAGGTATGTTGTTTCAGGTCTTTTGTGTCGATATCATATGACCATATATTGGATGCATAATCCCTTTCAGAGAGGAAAAAGACCTTATTGCCAAACCATACAGGGTCCAGATGCCTTTCATCGTCTGTCCTCGGGGTCTGTTCCAGTTGCATTGTTTCTATGTCAACTATCCAGATGGGCTGTGCCTGTCCGCCCCTGTAATTCCTCCATTCCGGATCCCAGGAGGTAATGGGGGTATAGGCCAGGTGCCTGCCGTCAGGGGACATTTCCCCGTAGGCCGATCTGACTACCGGCAGCGGCTCCGGCATGCCCCCGTCAACAGATACTGTGTACAGCCTGTTTGATTTTGTGGGTCTGCCTTCCCTGCCTGTCTGGAATATAATATTTATGCCATCGGGCATCCATCCCTGCACCAGGTCAGAACCCGGGTGGTAGGTCAGGCGTTTGGGCTGACCGCCTTCCACTGGCACCAGGTAAACATCGGTATTGCCATCGTATTGCCCGGTAAAGGCTATCATTTTACCGTCGGGGGAAAAATGAGGATTTGTTTCTGCACCAGTGGCAGATGTAAGCCGGCGTGCATCGCCACCCTCAGCATCGACTATCCACAGGTCGTTGGCATAGGCAAAAACGATATGGTCATTGCTTATCGTGGGCTGCCTCAGCAACATTGTGCCCTGTGC
>JBKHBA010000248.1:0-4184 GCA_046542595.1 Bacteroidales bacterium
GGATTATCATATTTCCCGTCAATATAGTTATCTGCTATAAATTCGGATTCTCCTTCTGCGGATACTTTTATCCTGTCTGGCTCTATACCTGCCCGGGTAAGGTAAGATCTTACTGTATCCGCCCTTCTATCTGATAGCTCAGCGTTATATTGACTGCTTCCCACAGCATCTGTATAACCTTTAATACAAACCCTGAGATCCTTGTGTTCCAGAAGCACAGGCACCAGTTTCTCTATCTCTATCCTGGCTTTCCTGCTGAGTGTTGCCCTGTCAAAGTCAAAGAGTATATTGCGTATGGCAATAAACTCGCCGTTTACAATTCTTTCAGGCACCAGGTTTTGCGAGATATAGATATCATCCCTGTTATATGATTCCGGGATATTTAAATTAAGCGTATCTTCCCGGTATCCGGGATAGCTTATTAAGATACTGTAATCACCATATTCCAGTGCAGTTGAGAATTGTCCGGTACTGTCTGTTTCAGGATAAGCAATTATTTCGCCGCTTGTATTGTCGCGAACTGACATACTGAGTTTGTCCGGAACCGGTTGCAGACCATCATCCATTGTTACTTCGCCCCTTGCAATTATTCTTTCCGGTTCAGTCTTTTTATTTATACTTACAAGGAATATATTCCTGTATGAGGCAGTATCGTCAGGCTGGATGCTTATTATGCCTTCATTGCCGTTAAGTGCAATATAGTTCAGATCATCTGATGTGGTATTAAGAGGGTAGGGTATATGTACCGGCTGTGACCAGTTATTATTGTTTCGCGAGTAAAATATATCGTAGCCCCCATATCCCCTGTGCCCTGTTGAACTGAAATATAATGTGGAGGTGCTGTCAATATAATAAGGGGTGTTTTCTTCAAGTGTGGTATTGATAACCGGTCCGAGGTTCCTTGCTTCGCCTGCCCTGAATTTTTCATCCAGGCCGGCCCGGTAGATATCAAGGCTCCCGTATCCTCCGGGCCTGTTACTGGCAAAAAAAAGTATGCTGCCGTCATTATTCAGCGAGCCATGTGATTCCCAGTATTTTGTGTTAACGGTGCGTCCCAGCTTATCCAGCCTGGACCATGAGCCATTTTTGTAATGAGACAGGTAAAGATCACCATTTATACCGTCATTACGTGCAATAAGCATTGTTTTGCCATCAGCAGTAATGGAATTTGTGTACATATCTTTTTTGCCTCCCAGTTCATCTGTTATATCTGCAGGTTCTGACCAGGTGCCTGATTCTTTACGGGAGCAGAAAATATGGTTCTGGAATTCTTTTTCAAGGGTAAAGGCAAAAACCGAATCACCGGATGAGATAACGGGATTGATTGCCCCGGGGAAAGATCTGAGCCATTGGGTAAGCAGTTCTTTTTCCAGTTGGTGGTCAGTGTTTATGTTATCCCTGGCATTTCGGCACGACTGTATCTGCAGATTGATATATTCAATTTCAGCGGCATTTTTCACCTCAAGCAGATCGCGGTATTTCTCATAATATTCAATAGCCTTGTCAAGTTGCATATTTTCCTGGTATGCAAAAGCAAGGTAGTAAAGTACATCAAAATGAGCTGCACTTCCCAGGGTAGTATAATCCTGGTCCATCACATAATTGGATGATGCATATTCCAGTAATTCCAGAGCTTTTTTCTTTTCCCCCGTAATATTGAGGTAGCAGGTTCCAAGTTTATAGCTGATATTATGGTCACCTGGTCTATATTCCAATAGCTCTTTATAGATGGGAGCTGCCTTTTTATAGTTTTCGTCATAAATAAAATAACCATCAGCCTGGTTAATTAAATTTTCTGTTTCCCTTTCACCTGGTGGATCATCCTGGGCGCTGGTGACTAAAAAGGATACAAACAAGAATATAAAACACAGAAAAAACCTGTCCCCTTGCATTACTGTTCCCCCCTGAAGACTGTTTTAACAAATATCTCCTCCGGGTACCCGCTGTTTATCAGCTCATCCCTTCTCCTGTATGCTTCTTCTTTTGTTTCAAACCGGCCGGTGGTATACCTGTAAAATTGGTCTTCTTCATTATATACCACCGTAACATCGGTGTCTCTGAAGAATGTTACATCAACAGGGTTGTAGAGGGCCATAAGCTGGATAGTATAGTAGAGTACGTTAATATTTGTTGAATCGGAATCGCTGACATCACGCACAACAACGTCGGTTACCAGTATGGAAGAATCTATTGCATCTATAACCTGTACCTGGGAGAAATCAAGTTTATCAAATCTCCGGGGTAATTTCGGGATGTAATTGGTATCTGGCTCAAGTGTTACATTTATCACCTCTTCCCTGGCCGGATGGTCTTCCGTAAGGGTAATATTTTTTTCAACAGGCAGGTATGCTACACCGTCGTAGGTTATCCTGTATTCATCAGGGTTAACCATAAAGCTGTAAAAGCCGGTAGACTCGTTTGGGTAACCGACATCCAGGGTATCTTCCTTTGTCATGCTGTAAAGAATTATCCTGTAGTCGTCATTAAACTTAACGACCGTATCACTCAGGCTAACAATTCCTTTTATTTCAAAGGTGGGTGCAGCCTGTTTTTCGCCCAGCGACAGGTAATATATATCTTTTTCCTTATATCCTTTGACCATGGAGTAATATGCGTTGCTGCCATTATTCAGGGGGTTAAGGAAAAGGTCATCATCAGGTGTGTTAATGGGATAGCCTATGTTTGAAGGGCTTTTCCACACTCCTCCAATTAGTTTTGAGCTGAAAATATCGTAGCCCCCAATACTGGAATGACCTTCCGAGCTGAAGAAAAGAATGGAATCATTGGCAGAAATAAAAGGCGTGTTCTCGTTATAAGGAGTATTAACAGCTGATCCCAGGTTTTTTGGTTCGCCCCAGTTTTTGCCCTCTTCTCTCTCTGAGACATAGATGTCAAGGCCTCCTTCCCCTCCCGTCCGGTTAGAGGTGAAATATAATTTTGTGCCGTCAGAAGATATACAGGCATGAGATTCGTAATACCGGGTATTTATGTTCCTTCCCAGTTTTTTTATTCTGGTCCATGAGCCGTTCTCAAATGATGAGGTATAAATATTACCGTCGAAATTATCATTTTTATAAATGTATAATTCTGTTCCGTTGTGGTTGAGGGCACTGGATGAGCAGTCGGTGGCGCCTCCCAGCTGTGCTGTAATATCAACGGGGTCTCCCCATTCACCCCTCTCTTTTTTCACGAAGAATATAGTGTTTTCCAGTCCTCTTTCTTCAGTATATACCAGTGTGTTACCATCGCCGCTGATTGCCGGGTTGACATTCATAGAACCCTGGTTAATATCCGGTCCCAGGTTTTGCCTGTTAAATTCGACAGGGTTCTCAACGGCTGTCATAGCATTCCTGCATGCATATATCTGTTGGTCTATAAAGTCGGCATTTTCAAAGGCACCTTTTTCGGGGAGCAGTTCATTGAGTTTGGCATAGGTGCTGAGGGCTTTTTCAAACTCATAATTAATCCGGTATGCCGATGCCAGGGAAAAATAGGCTTCGAGCGGGGCTCTTGTCTCCCTGAATGATTCAGGGTTGGCGTCATAGCTTGCATTTTTTACGGCTGCTTCAAGGTAAGGTATGGCTTTTTCTTTCTCTCCGGGGATATTAAGGTAGCAATTACCGATTTTAAATTTAATATTGGCATTATCGGTTAAATAATCATCAAGGATAAGGTAGAGGGGATTGGCAAGGTCATATTCAGCAAAAAGGTAGTACGATTCAGCTTCCACAAATATTTCACGCAATTCATCATTCTGGGCATTAATATTTAATGCAATCAGCAGGGCTATAACAGACAAAAAATATCTATGCATTTCAGGCTTACTTAAATATTAATAAATATATATCCTCCTTGCCATAACCTTTGCCTTCCCTGAATGCTGATATATACCCGGAATGCCCGTTATTGACCGGCATAAAGAATACATTATCATCAGGGTCATTAATCGGGTAGCCGAGATTCTCAGGCCTGGCCCATTTGCCGTGTTCTGATCTTTCTGATTTAAAAAGGTCAAATCCTCCCATACTGTAATGACCCTGGGAACAGAAAAAAAGTTGCTTGCCGTTATTTATGAGAAAGGCCCTGTCTTCATTAAAAGGTGTATTGATCTCAGGACCAAGGTTCCTTGCTGTGCCCCATTTTCCATCTTCATTCTTATAGCAGATATAAAGGTCAAGTCCCCC
>JBKHBA010000005.1:0-21491 GCA_046542595.1 Bacteroidales bacterium
CTTATTCTTTATTGCAGGATTTTCTTTAACAGCATTAATAGATAAGATCGTCCCATCACAGGAAAACCCGCATGAGATCCGAAGCCTTGAGCAAATGGATAACGGAGGGCAATACCATGGTAAGAGGTTATTACGAGTGGGTGTCTTAACAGCCATTGCAATAGCCATTCATAATTTCCCTGAGGGTATAGCAACCTTTATGTCAGGGGTATCAGATATTACTGTTGGGATAAGTATAGCGCTTGCAGTCGCAATACATAATATCCCTGAAGGGATAGCTGTATCAGTACCTGTTTATTATGCTACCGGCTCCCGGAGGAAGGCATTCTGGTGGGCTGCACTATCAGGCCTTGCGGAACCGCTGGGTGCCTTATTTGGCTTTCTTATACTTTCATTATTTAAAAGTCAGACGGTACTGGGTTATGTGTTTGCAATAGTGGCCGGCATAATGATCTATATTGCCTTTGATGAGCTTTTGCCGGCAGCACATAAATACGGAAAGCATCACACAACAATCTACGGATTGATAAGCGGGATAATTGTAATTGGTATCAGCCTGATGCTTCTTTAAGGTTCTTACCGGAATGTATCCTGTTCAGATATCTGTCTGCGTGTTTCGGCTGCTTCACTATCAATATTTTTTTAAAAAACATCATCTTACTGACCGTTATCAGTAATTTCTTTCATTTCCCTTCTTATTTTCGGAACATATTTTTAAAATATTAAAGTTATGCAGAAAATAAATAAACACCCTATCCTTGAAGTGCCTCAGAAAGAAAAAGTTACTTTCAGATATAATGGCAATACCATAATTGCCGATAAAGATTACACCATTGCTGCTGCTTTACACCAGGCAGGCTACCCGGTTCATAGTCACAGTCTTGAGAACAGGAACCGTAGCCTGGAATGTGGAATAGGTAAATGCGGTGCCTGTGAAATGCTGGTTGATGGGGTAATAAGGCGGATCTGCATAAGCAAAGTTAATGATGTTAATGAGGTTAAAGAGATACCACAGGATTATAAGCCGGGTATAAAAATCCCGGATAAGGATAAAGCGCTTAATGTTTATAAAACGGATGTTGCAATAATAGGGGCAGGTCCTGCCGGTCTGGCCGCAAGGGAAGTACTTAACGAACATGGTGTCAGAAATATTGTAATAGACAATAATGATAAGATAGGGGGCCAGTTTCTGATGCAAACGCACCAGTTTTTCTTTTTTGAAAAGGAAAATAAATTTGGAGGAATGAGAGGGTTCGATATTGCCGAAACACTTGCCGGCGACGACCATTCAGGGATCTTCCTTAACTCAACCGTATGGGATATTCTTGAAGGTAAGAGATTGGCAGTCAAAAATATTGAAACTGAAGATATATATTATGTAGACGCCAGCCACCTCATTATTGCCACGGGTGCTGTTCCCTTTATGCCTCCTTTTGAGAATGATGATGTTCCAGGTGTTTATACTGCAGCTGTGGTTCAGAAAATGATGAACCAGGAATTTACACTGTTGGGTAAGAATGTGCTGACTGTAGGGGCAGGCAATATTGGGTACCTGACTTCATACCAGTTAATGCAGGCAGGAGCAAATGTAAAGGCCATAATTGAAGCCCAGCCTTTTGAAGGTGGGTTCCCTGTGCAGGCCAACAGAATTCGACGGCTGGGTATACCGGTACTTAAATCAACAATACTGGTTAAAGCTATTCCTAATGATAATTATGATGGTATAAAAGCGGCCCTTATTGCAGATGCCGAGATGTTTAAACCGGTAGCGGGTACTGAAAGATTGATAGAAGGGATTGATGCAATTAATATATGTACCGGCCTGGTTCCTGATGATGCACTCCTGATTAAGGGAAGAGAAGTGTTTGGCGGAACCTGTTATGGTGCAGGTGATGCTATTCGTATAGGTGAAGGAACAAGTGCCGTACTCAGGGGAAAACAGGTTGCCTATGAAATACTTGAAGACAGGGCAAAGAGATATGATTATGATAGTTATCTTAAGGTGTCAAAGGAATATATTGATTCCCAGCAACACCCTGTTCAGGTTATAGACGCTCCCTACATGCCCTCAGGCGAAAGGATGAATGCAAAACCATTTGTCCTGATCGATTGTCTTCACGGTTTTGCATGCAATCCCTGTGCCTTTGCCTGTCCCCATGGAGCAATAACAAAAACATCCACCAGTACTGTTCCTCATATTGATTTTGATAAGTGTATAGGCTGCATGAAATGTGTATTCCGGTGTCCCGGACTGGCCATATTTGGATATAACCTGAAAAAGGACTGGTTATTCCTCCCCGTGGAATATGAGGTGGAAGAAAACGCGGCGGTATTTCTTGTTGATAATAATGGCGAAAGACTGGGCAAAGGCTTGATTGAGAAGGTGATGAAGAAGGAAAACAAGACCAATGTTGCGAGGGTTAAATCATTGGATCTGCATGGAGAGGAGCTTATCATGGTCAGAGGGTTTATCCTCAAAGACAGATACCCGGAAGAGATAGGATTCGTTGATTCTGATGATAAGTATGAAGGCGACCAGTATATATGTCATTGTGATGATGTTAAGCTGCAGGATATTCTGGATGTTATAGGCGAAAGAAAATTTATTTCAACCGATGAGATAAAACATACAACCCGACTTGGGATGGGAGCTTGCAGAGGTAAAAGGTGTATCAAGAGGCTCAAAACAGTTTTGCCTGCATATGGTATATCGCTTGTTGGAGACGCCACCCCTCGCGGACCCTTATCAAACCAGGTAAGTCTTGGAGAACTTATGCCTCATGATAAACATGAAAATGTTATTACTCATTTTAACGGGGCTAAACGGAAATCCGTTAAAGTGGATTCTTTCGTAGCAGGCGGTGGTATTGGAGGTAGTGCTTTGTTCAGATATTTGTCAGAAGCAGGGATGAAGCCCCTGATGATCAACTATGGAAGGGGGGCATCCTGGAGGAATATTGCAGGAGGCAGACCTAATTTCAGTTTGCCCGAATTATCAGACATTGCAGATAATAACCTCCAAATATTCAGGGATTTACAGGAGGTATCCAATATTGATTTCAGGCCTATCAAATATGTGACCTTTGCTCATGATGATAAAATATACAAAGACCTGGAAGCCTCACTTGCCTGGTCTGATGCCCGTATGATTTCACCTGCTGATTTTCAGAAAGAGATATCAGCTAACATCAATCCTGATCTTGATAAATACAGGGCAGCACTGATTACTGATAACTGCTGGCAGGCTACCCCGGGAAGAGTTATTGACCTGATCAGGAAAATAGGCATTGAGAGCGGTGGGTCTATACTCGAAGATTGTGAGTTGATCGATGTAAACAAGTGCGGCAATGACTATAATATCATTGTTCGTGATCATAATAAGGAGTATGTTGAATACCGGACCCCTGTATTTATCAATGCCCTGGGTCCGCAGGGAACTGAGTTTGCAAGGAAGCTTGGTTATTTTGCAGATGTTTATCCTGTTAAACATCAGGCATTTATAACGCGGCGACTGCCAATGATGGGGCCTGGAAATACACCACTTTCCATGTTAATAGACAGGCGCAACTACAAAGGATTCTCTGCTGTATATGGACAGCAGCTTGCAGAGACAGGCCAGATAATAGGATGTGCCTCACCTGCAACCGAACCCAGGGAAGCAGAAAAGAACCTTAAAATAAATTCACAGGATTTCCTTGAAATAGTTACCGAAGTATTTGTTGACTGGATACCCTGCCTGTCATCCGTGGCCTTCCAGGCTGTCTGGGCAGGGTACTATGTTGAACCAAAAATGGTGATTGATCCGGATAAGGGGCTCTTCATAGGTCTGAGAGGACAGGGTTTTATGCTTGGCCAGTACCTTGCAAAAATGTATGTGGATAAACTCACAGGTAAAACGGTTCCCGGATATTTTGACAGGCTTGGCTTGGATGGTGATGGCTTGCTTGAGAAAGCATTTAAATAGCAAAGCTATACTATACCGGTAAAACCCATAAAAGCCATGGCCAGCAGTCCGGCCACGACAAAAGCCACGGGCACACCCTTCATCGGACCCGGCACATCTGCCAGCTCCAGGTGCTCGCGCAGTCCGGCAAAAGTGATAAGCGCCAATCCAAAACCAATGGAATTGGCAATGGCAAAAACAATGCTTTCCATCAGGTTAAGGTCCTGCTGACCTGCCATAATCGCCACTCCCAGTACCGCGCAATTGGTTGTTATAAGGGGCAGGAAAATACCCAGTGCCTGGTATAATGAAGGGCTTACCTTTTTAAGGATGATCTCCACCAGCTGCACCAGTGATGCAATAACCAGTATAAAGGTAATGGTCTGCATAAAGCCGATACCGAAAGGAATAAGCACATAGTTCTGTATAAGATAGGTGACAAGAGTGGCTATAGTCATAACAAATAATACCGCTCCTGACATACCTATGGATGTTTCAATTTTTCCTGACACACCGATGAAAGGGCATATACCAAGAAACTTATTGAGAACAATATTATTTACGAATATGGCTGATATGATTATAATGATATATTCCATGGTTATGCTCCTTTCTTCTTAAGTTTATTCATTAGCATTATAAGATATCCGAGGGCTATGAATGCTCCGGGTGAGAGTATAAAGATAAGCATGCCGTCTCCCTCAATAAATTTAAGGCCGAATATTGATCCTGAACCAAGAATTTCCCTGACCGCTCCCAGGAGTGTCAGTGCAAAGGTAAAGCCCAGTCCCATACCCAGTCCGTCTATTGCGGAGGTGCTCAGGTCGCTCTTTGATGCAAATGCCTCTGCACGTCCAAGTACCAGGCAGTTAACAACTATAAGGGGGATAAACAGTCCCAGGGCATCGAAGAGTGACGGGAGGTAGGCTTGCATCGTAAGTTCAACAATCGTTACAAAAGATGCTATGATAACTATGAATGAAGGTATCCTTACCTTGTCAGGGATGAAATTTTTTATTAGCGAAACCACTATATTGGCCATAAGCAGGACAAATGTTGTTGCCAGGCCCATACCCATTCCGTTGATGGCGGTGGTGGTTACACCAAGTGTGGGACAGAGACCAAGGAAAAGGACAAAAACCGGGTTTTCCCTGATAAAGCCTTTAGTGAAATTTTTAAGCTGGTTCATATTGATACAGATCTTTTTTACTTATTATCTACTTTGCTTATATAGGTGTCGTAGGCCCTTTCTACTGCATCGCAAAAGGCTCTTGAGCTTATGGTGGAGGCTGTAATTGCATCGACATCTCCTCCGTCATTTTTTACAGCAATCCTGAATGATTCCGGGTCTTTCCCCTGGAACTGCAGGCTCCAGTCGGATTTTCTTCTTTCCATCTTATCTCCCAGTCCGGGTGTTTCTTCATGTTCCAGTACTGCAACATCATTGATTGTTCCATCAGGAAGAAAACCAACCATTACCTTAATCTCACCGGAAAACCCCATATTCGTAAAGGTTTCAACAGCTGTTCCGACAAGCTCATTGCCCATCCTGCCCGGATAGAAATAGATTGTATCACCGTTTACGGGCTCTTTATATATTTCTGAGGTTGGTGTATTATCAAAGTCAGGTATAACCTGTCTTATAGCATTATTCTTTTTTTCCAGTTTTGCTGCTTCTATTGGTTCTTTGGTCAGCTCGTAAATACCACCAAGTGCAGCCGAAGCTACAAGAGTGATGGCAAAGAGCGCAACAATCATATTCTTTAAATTAGATTCTTTTTTAGCCATTTTTTACCTCCTCTCCAAACCTTTTTGGTTTAATATAAGTGTTTATAAGGGGCGTAAACCCATTCATTATGAGTATTGCAAACTGCACACCTTCAGGGTAGGCGCCGAAACGTCTTATCAGGACTGTAAGTATGCCAATGCCCACTCCATAGATCAGCATGCCTTTGACTGACATTGGTGATGTTACGTAATCCGTTGCCATAAATATTGCACCAAGTAACAGTCCGCCGGTCATCAGGTGGTAGAGAGGATCAGGGTTTGATGAGGGATTGGTCAGCCATAATATACCTGTGAAAACGGTAACTGTGAGCAGAATGCTGACCGGTATATGCCATGTGATGATCTTTTTGTAAAGCATATATGCCAGGCCCAGGAGCAATGCAAAAGCTGCTATCTCACCAAGTGAACCTCCCATATCACCCCAGAACAGCTGCTGGTGGTCAGGCATGGCAAGTTCCGGGTCAGACATAAGGCTGTCAACAGGCACCTTGTCATAATTTTCATTTAAAACACTGAGTGGTGTTGCACCGGTAGAGGCATCGATGAACTTGCTGCTGAACCCTTTAGGTACAGGCCATGTGGTCATCTGTACAGGGAAAGAAAGGAAAAGGAAAACCCTGCCTACAAGAGCCGGGTTGAAAGGGTTATTACCCAGTCCGCCGAATGTCATCTTTCCAATACCTATGGCAACAAGGGCTCCCAGTATGATAAGTCCGACCGGGAGGTTGCTGGGCAGGCAGAATGCCAGTAATAAGCCTGTTACTATAGCGGAGCCATCATTTATTGATGGTTCTATTTTAAGTAAGAACTTCTGAATCAGGTATTCAAATATTACACATGATATAACTGAGACTGCCGTTACAAGGATGGCAGGCCAGCCAAAAAACCATATAGTGGCAAGCAGGGCAGGGGAAAGTGCTATAATAACACCATACATGAGTTTCTTGGTGGATTCTTTGCTATACTCATGCGGTGATGGTGTTACTGTGAGTATTCTGTTCATTGCTTAAAGTGTATTTCTTATCGTGCTTAACTTTGTTTTCTTTCTCTTATCATCTTTCCAACTATGGATTTGCCCAGCCTTATATAATCCAGCAAGGGACGGTTTGCGGGACATATATAACTGCATGAACCGCATTCTATGCAATCCATCAGGCTTTCATTTTCCAGTCTCTCATACATCTCTTTTTCGGTAAGAGTCATAAGCAGGTAAGGCTCCAGTCCCATTGCACAGGCCGAGATACATTTACCGCACCTGATGCATGGCTGAATTTCCTTCCTGCCTGCTTTCTCTTTCCTGAAAAGTATTATACCTGAGGTTCCTTTATTTACCGGTACATCCAGGGTGTTCAGTGCCTTTCCCATCATGGGTCCGCCATTAACTACCTTACCCGTGCTCTCAGGTATACCGCCTGCATGTTCTATCAGCTTACTGACGGGTGTCCCTATTCTTGTAAGCAGGTTTACAGGTTTGGGGATATCTTCCCCTGTCACAGTGACCACACGTTCAAACAGTGGTTTATTCTTCTGGACAGCTTCATACACTGCGAAGGCAGTACCCACATTATGTACAACGGTGCCTACATCAACAGGCAATCCGCCCGAGGGCACCTCCCTGTTTAACAGCGCTTTGATAAGCTGTTTCTCTCCGCCCTGCGGATATTTAACCTTCAGGGCATGAACACTTATACCCTTGTATCCTGCTGCAAGATCACCAAGCTTCCTGATAGCATCTTTCTTGTTATTTTCAATGCCTATCATAGCCCTGCTTACACCCAGTGCTTTCATCAGAATGGTGGTGCCGGTAAGCAATTCCTCTGTTTTCTCTATCATCAGGCGGTGATCGGAGGTAAGGTATGGCTCACATTCCACTCCATTGATTATAAGAGTATCACATTTTTTCCCGGGCGGGATACTCATTTTTACATGTGACGGGAAGGTAGCACCACCCATTCCCACTATGCCATTTTCGGCACATTTCTTTATTATATCCTCACCTGAATATTTGATGTGTTTTTCCAGGTTATTGCTCCTGTCAATGGATTCATCCCATTCATCACCTTCAACATTTATCACAACAGATGTGCGTTTGTAACCTGATGAGTCAGGCAACTCATCAATCTTCAGCACTTTGCCTGAGACAGATGAGTGAATATTTGCTGATACAAATCCCTGGCTGCGGGCTATCAGCTGGCCGGCCTTAACAGTGTCACCTTTATTGACAACAGGTTCGGCCGGTGCTCCCAGGTGCTGGCTTAAAGGTATGATAACCTGCCCGGGAACAGGCATTACCTCTATGGGTTTGCCGGCAGATATTTTGTTTTCAGGTGGATGAACACCTCCTTTGGGGAATGTCTTCAACACTTTATATTATTTTTAGTTTAACTTCAAAATCCTATGCTTGCTCTTTCTCGGTTTCTTTTATCCTTTGCTCTTTGCGGGGTGGAAAATTCAGTTCCAGTATAGCATTTGTAGGACACACAGGTTCGCACTTCCTGCAGAACTTGCATTTATCAGAATCAATAAAAGCAAGATTGTTTTTAATGGTGATGGCATCGTAGTTACATACCTTTTCACATTTTCCGCATCCAATGCATGCTACCCTGCAAGCTTTCCTTGCCGGGCCACCCTTATCCTCATTTACACAACTTACATAAATCTTCCTGTCTTTTTTAGCTTTTTTCCTGAGTTCAATGATATTGCGTGGACAAGCCTTTACACAGGCCCCGCAGGCCACACAATTATCATCGATTATTACGGGCAGTCCTGTTTCCTCGTCCATATACATTGCATCAAAATCACAGGCGTCAACACATTCTCCCAGGCCGAGACAGCCGTAGGGGCAATCAGACTCACCGGTATACAGGTTATGGGCTATTGTGCAGTTCCTTGCTCCCTCATATATGGATGTGCGTTTCCGGTGCTCCGGGGTTCCGTTACATCGTAGCACAGCAACACGGGGCTCACTCTCAGGTGCTTCCCTTCCGAGTATCTCTGCTACCCTGGCCATAACTTCAGCACCTCCTACCGGGCAGTTTAGTCCTTCAAAAGACTCAGATTTCACCAGGGCTTCAGCAAAATTGCGGCAGCCGGCAAAACCACAACCTCCGCAATTGGCAGCCGGCAAGGCCTCCTCAACTTCGTCAATCCTGGGATCCTCATAAACCTTAAATCTTTGAGCAACAAAGTATAATATCAGGGCCGCTGTTATTCCTAAAAGACTTAATGTTATTATTGTAATTAATACTACAGAATTCATTTAATCTGTTTTTTTAAAGTAAATGAAAAACTCTTGCCTATCTTTTCCTTCTTATAATATATTGTGAGATAATAAGGGACCAGTGACAAAAAGGCAGCTATGCCGCTTAAAGGTTCGGATACGGATAAGGCTGTCAGTGTGATAAGAACGGTCAGTACAATTAAAAACGGCAGAAGATAGCCAAGAAAAAGAGCTCTGAAACCCATGGATTGCTGCATTACAACAGTTACGGGGTCACCGGTCTCTACTTCGGTACTGTGTTTTGTCTTTATCTCTTTGGATTCCTGGCCTGACAGATCGCATATACCAGATGCCAAACATGCCGAACAGGCAGGATGGGATATAATATTAACGATTACCTGCCCGTTTTCAACAGATTTAACTATACCCGTGTGTTCTATTGAATTATCTTTTTGCATTATCCGGAACCATGCATATTTAGAATCTGCAAATTTATAACATGCAGCTTAAATAAATATGCATAAAATCAGTTTTTAGTTCATGAAAAATAATATAGAATAATTCTAAATAACTCGCCTGTTGTTCCCGGCCCGTATACCATCCCTAACTGATTTTACTCCAGTCGTATTCTGGTTTTTTGAGTATGTTCAGTTGTTGTTTAAGCATGAAATTATTATTTTTCTCTAACAGCGGGTCATCTTCAAGGATCTCTTCTGCAATCCTCCTGGCATATTCGAGTATCTGTCCGTCTTTCCCCAGGTTTGCAATTTTCAGGTCAAAACCTATTCCACTCTGCTGTGTTCCTTCAAGATCGCCCGGTCCCCGTAGCTGCAGGTCGGCCTCTGCTATTTCAAAACCGTCGTTGGTTCTTACCATTATATCAATTCTCTTTCGTGCCTCATTTGATAATTTATCAGAAGTCATCAGCACGCAGTATGATTGTTTTGCCCCCCTGCCTACACGTCCCCTCAGCTGGTGAAGCTGTGATAAGCCGAAGCGTTCGGCCGACTCAATTATCATAACAGAAGCATTAGGCACATCCACTCCCACTTCTATAACAGTTGTAGCAATCAGGATATTAGCCTGCCCGCCGGTAAAAAGCTTCATTGATATCTGTTTGTCAGCCGGTCTCATCTTGCCATGCACCACAGATATTGCAAAACGGGGAGGGGGGAAGGCCCGTGTTATTGCTTCCACACCATCCTCCAGATCCTTATAATCCATTTTTTCCGATTCCCTGATCAGCGGAAAAACAATATATATCTGCCGTCCTGTCTTAATCTGCTCTTTCATAAAGCCAAAGACCCTCAGACGTGCTGAATCGGTAAAATGAAGGGTT
Organism: Bacteroidales bacterium; assembly: GCA_046542595.1. GTDB lineage: Bacteria > Bacteroidota > Bacteroidia > Bacteroidales > VadinHA17 > UBA9300. Next base: position 10,291 of record JBKHBA010000005.1, read on the forward strand.
TTGACAGGCTTCCTTCCAGGCGGCAACTCATCTATAACGGAAACATCAAGGTCGCCGTAAAGGGTCATAGCCAGGGTCCTGGGAATAGGAGTGGCTGTCATTACAAGTATATGCGGGGGATGCCGGTCTTTCTTCCATAAGCGTGCTCTCTGTGCCACGCCAAAACGATGCTGCTCATCAATAATTACCAGTCCCAGCTTCCTGAAATTAACAGTGTCTTCAATAAGAGCATGTGTGCCGATAATAATCTTTATGCTGCCATCCCCCAGTCCGGCTGCTATGCGTTCCCTCTCTGATTTTTTTGTTGAGCCTGTAAGCAGGCACAGGCCTGTATCTATACCTTTGAGCAGTGAAGCAATGGTATTATAATGCTGACGGGAAAGTATTTCTGTAGGGGCCATAATGCATGTCTGGAACCCGTTATCAATAGCCAGAAGCATACTCATAAGGGCAACCACCGTTTTGCCGCTGCCCACGTCTCCCTGCAGCAGGCGGTTCATCTGTTTACCGGAGCCAAGGTCGCGTCGTATCTCTTTCATCACCCTCTTTTGAGCGGTTGTCAGGCTGAAGGGCAGGTTTTTTGAATAAAAACCACTGAAGTTTTTACCCACCTGACTGAAAATATGACCCCTGAATTTCTCTCCCCGTTTGATCTTTAGGCTGAGCAGGCTTAACTGTATATAAAACAGTTCTTCAAGCTTAAGTCTCAGTCGCGCTCTTTCAAGATCCTTATTATCATTTGGAAAATGAGTGATAAAAAGTGCATCATGCAGATCCATCAGCCTGTATTTATCTCTCATCCATAACGGAAGGCTATCCTTTATTTTTACCTTGAGCTGGTTAAAAAGATTGCCCTGCAGCTTACTTATTGTCCTTGAAGTAATATAGTTGTTTTTCAGCTTTTCCGTAGTGCTGTACTGTGCCTGTATGGCACTGCTGATTTTCTTTTCAGTCTTAACGGGATCCTCTATTTCCGGGTGCACAATATTTATGGTTTCGTTGAATATGCCGGGACGGCCGAAAATGATATATTCCCTGTTTACCATATATGATTCTGTGATCCATTTGATACCTTTGAACCAGACAAGCTTAACACTGCCCGTATCATCACTGAAAACTGCAGTCAGCCTTTTATTGCGGCCTGCTCCTTCAGCCTGGAATGTTTTAATTTTTCCCCTTAGCTGGATATAGGGCATACCAGGATCAATCTCAGATATTTTATGGAACTTTGTGCGGTCAATATATTTATATGGAAAATAATATAACAGGTCCCTGAAAGTGTTTATACCCAGTTCTTTACTTAGCAGTTCGGATCTTTTTGGACCAACACCGCTGAGAAACTTGATTTCAGTGTCAAGTATATCAGGCATTATAAAATATTTGTGCTGTCATAGATAAGCGATAATAAATTTAAAATTAACTATTTTTGAACTGTTCGCAAACAGTATTTATCCACAATATGGATTATAGCAGGGTTTCAGCTGCCATAAAGTATTTATTATTATCGCGCCACAAACGGGGGCATGGAATACACAGCCCTTTTGTTTATGATACAATAAATAATGTCTTAAGAAATAAAGTCCCGGAACACATTCTGGAAACAGTAAATTCTGCCAGGAGGGATATGCGGAAAAACAGTGCGGTCATACATGTAAGCGATCTGGGAACAGGCTCAGCATATACACCTTCTGCTTATCGTAAAATATCTGATATAGCGCGCAGATCTTCGGTCAGCAAGGCTTATGGAAGAGTTTTATATAACCTGGCACGGATAAATAATGGGAATGACATACTTGAACTTGGAACATCCGTGGGTATAAGTACCTTATATTTAGGGCTGGGAGCTTCAGATTCGGATATTATCACCATTGAGGGCTGCAGCAGGCTTGCCCGTGTTGCAAGGAATAATTTTAAACGCTATGGTACCGGTAATATTACCGTAATGGAAGGTGATTTTGAAGATCATCTGCAAAAATTAAATGATGGCAGGTACAGTCCATCACTGGTTTTTGTGGATGGTAATCACAGTAAGAAGCCGGTATTAAGATATTTCTCAATGATAAAAGAACTATTAACACCTGATACTGTTATTGTTTTTGATGATATTAATTATTCTTCTGAAATGTCTGAGGCATGGAATGAAATAAAAAGTGATCCACAGGTGTCAGTAAGTATAGATATTTTCCGTATGGGCCTTGTTTTTTTCAGAACGGGAATGGTGAAACAGGATTTTATAATCAGGTATTAACATTATTTAATGTATGAGATTTATTTTTTTTAATTTTTTAAAACTAATTTCGGGTAATTTTAAATTTTGAGTATGAGCAGAGTTATTGAGATAAGCAATGTAGTAAAGAATTACCAGATCGGTACAATCATTGTAAGAGCCCTGAGGTCAGTTACACTGTCCATAGAGAAAAATGAGTATGTAGCGATCATGGGTCCTTCCGGATCAGGCAAATCTACCCTTATGAATATCCTGGGGTGCCTTGACACACTGACCAAAGGAAAGTATATACTTAACGGTACTGATGTCAGCGAACTGGAAGACAACCAGCTGGCAGAGATAAGAAATAAGGAGATTGGTTTTGTGTTCCAGACTTTTAACCTTCTCCCCAGGTATAGCGCACAGGAGAATGTGATGCTGCCGCTTATTTATGCCGGTGTCCCGAAAGCTGAGCGGGTGGAAATAGCAAATAAGATGCTTGATTCCGTTGGTTTGTCCGGCAGGATTACACATAAGCCCAATGAACTGTCCGGAGGTGAGCGCCAGAGGGTGGCAATAGCAAGGTCTATGGTCAATAATCCTTCTATTATCCTTGCCGATGAACCGACAGGTAATCTGGACAGTAAAACATCTGTTGATATTATGAAACTCCTTGATAAGATCCATGCAGATGGTAATACCGTAATACTGGTTACCCACGAAGAGGATATTGCCAGTTATGCTCACAGGACCATAAGGCTTCTTGACGGGGAGGTATCCAGTGATGAAAGAACAAGAAAATAATGAAGATATATACACGCACGGGAGATGATGGCACAACTTCACTGGCCGGCGGCCACAGAGTTTCAAAATGTCATGCCAGGATAGAGGCTTATGGTACTGTCGATGAGCTTATATCATGGATTGGCCTGCTGCGCGGGCTGCCGGTTAATAAAGAAAGAGCTGTTATCCTATATTCAATACAGGATAAACTGATGCACAGCGCTGCAATACTCTCGGCCGGACCGGGGGCGGATATAACAGCTATGGAGCCGCCAGATACGGGTGATATAAAAGAACTGGAGAAAGAGATTGACCTTATGCAGGAACAATTACCCGAACTAAAATCTTTTGTATTACCAGGCGGAAACGATGCTGTCTCATTCACCCATATAAGCAGGTCTGTGTGCAGGCGTGCAGAGCGGCTGGTTATTGGCCTTGATGATAAGAACCATAACGATAAAGCTGTTACCGGCTATCTCAACAGACTGTCTGATTACCTGTTTGTTCTTGCCCGTAAAACAGCCCGGGAATCAGGAATAGAGCAGAGTAAGTGGATACCATAAAAAAAATTGGTTTTTACTGTTGTTTTATTAAATAATTTAATATTTATTTGCAGACCCAAATTAAAAAATCTGAAAGGGTATAATGTATTGGACTCTGGAATTAGCCTCAAAACTTGAAGATGCCCCATGGCCGGCAACTAAGGATGAACTTATTGATTATGCAATAAGGTCGGGGGCTCCTCTGGAAGTTATTGAAAATCTGCAGGAAATAGAAGATGAGGGCGACATATATGAAAGTATAGAAGATATCTGGCCGGATTATCCAAGTAAGGATGACTTCTTTTTCAATGAGGATGAGTATTAGAATGCTTATTTCCTGAAAATATCAAACCTGTTTTTTGGTCTGACAGCTTCATGCCAGGCAAAATTTTCCAGTCTTCTCAGTGATGGCAATTTATGCATAGGCGGATCGAGGGTGCCTTCGGGGTTTTCCAGCATATATATATCTTTAATCCTGCCATCCTCCAGGAGAATATCCATATTCACGCATGTTGACCGGTCAACACCTATAAGCTCATTTTCTTCAAGTGCAAAATATATTTTTTCCGAATTACCTCTTATCTCTATTTTATCTAATTCATTATCAAGGAAATAACCGTACAGATTTCTTCCCTTAAGCTGGTTATAGCGGCTTGAATCAACTTCTTCAATAATGAATGCATTATTGTATAGTTCCATCCTGTCCATCTGCTGGTTTTTTGTGAACAGGGACATGGAATCGGCAAACAGCTGGTTGGACTCTGACCATAAAACGGGCTCGTGATAAAGATGAATAACTGAATCGCGGAATGAGTAAGAGAGTGAATCACATTTGGCCTGTATATCTTCACTGTATATCCTGCAGCCGTAAAAGGCCCTTACCAGCCTGTAGTCCGTTACTGTATCACTCACGGTAGCAGAATAAAGGGTGTCAGCATGGAGGTACAGGTAGTCATCACCGTTTACCTGTATGAACTGGGCACTGTCAGTTATCATAAACCTTTCAGGATCACGATAATACCATGAATCATTGCCTTTAACAATAATATCTTCTTCCTGGTCTCTTATTGTCACATTATGATGTGCTGTGCCAAATCCGTTATCATTCTCATAATACAGGGAGTCGCCTGTCACTATCTGTTTCTTATTATCTATAAACGCATTATCGAGAAGTAATGAAACATCATTTTTTGTATCGTACCAGCCCCTGTTGCACCTGACATACAGGCTGTCCCCTATAACCTTTGATGGTGCAAGAAAATATGCCACTTCGGTACTGGTATTATATTCCAGTGTATCCGAGTACATAATGTAATCAGGATTGACAAGCTTTACACTGTCCTTGAAGTTAAAAACTTCTGATTCGGTATGGTATATACCGGTCTGGCTGGTTAAAACCTTATCTTCATTTATTATCCTGCCCACGGTGGTATAAGTAGCTGTTTCGCTTATCATATCATAATCGATATGATCTGTGTAAAGGATTGTCTCATTATCAATGAGTTTGACAGAATCACTGACATAGGCAAATTCGGCTTCTGAATCGTACAGCAGGTATTCACCGTAAAGATGCAGACTGTCGCCCTTATAAATATGTACACGGCTGTATGCTTCAAAGAAGTTCCTGGCAGGATAGAAATGGGCGCTGTCACATGTCATGTAGGTTTCTTTGTGCCTGAACCTCACATTGCCGAGCAAACGGCGCATCTCCTCCTGGTTGGGGCTGGTCATCAGGTCTGAATGCAGTATTTCAATTTTCTTTTTACCCTCGCGTTCAATGTCCTGGGCACTCAAAACATTAAATGATAAAATGAAAACAGCGATAAGCTGTAAAATCCTTATCACCATTATTTGAACCATCCCTTATTTCTGAAATTACAATTTTTAAAACGCTCACTGATTTTAATATATGTGATTTCCATCTTATTATCTATCCAGTCTCTGTATATGCGGGAGGTCTTATTTGAAAGGGCCAGCTCCTGCAGGTAATTATAATCGTCCCGCAGGTTTGCCACATGAGGTTCAGTCTGCCTGTTGAGCTTTGCTATCCTGAAAACCGTATTACCTTTTTCATCCTCCATCCTGAAGCCATCAGATATCTCGTTTACCTTCAGATCCCTTACCTCCATGTACATCTGTTGTGGCAATTTATCAATCTCTATCATGCTCTCCCTGGTGTCAGCTGTCACGTATACTCCACCGTTTATCCTGCTGTCGCGGTGAGTGGAAAATTTTCTTGCAGCTTCCTGGAAAGTGAGGGAGTCATTTCGTATGAGGTTTGCAATACTGTCAAGCCTGTTTTTTGCTTCTTCTGCCTGAGCAGCATTGATCCTGGGCTTAATGAGTATGTGCCTGGTATTAATCATATCACCCCTTCGTTCTATCAATTCTATAATATGGAAACCAAACTGTGATTCAATAACTTTTGACACCTGGTTTTTCTTGAGGCTGAATGCTTCATCTGCATATGCCTTGTCAAGGTCTCCCTTGGTCTGAAAACCTACCTCACCTCCGTTGGCAGCTGATGATTCATCCTCAGAATAAAGTACCGCCAGGGCTCTGAAACTTTCACCTTCAATAATTCTTCTGCGCAGGTCAAGCAATTGCTGCCTGGTTTCTATCTTGCTCTGCTCCAGTCCCGGGGGGTCAATCTGTATTATGCTGACCTGTACCCTGGCAGGTATCAGCGGCAGGCTGTCCGGGGGAATTGACTGGTAAAAGGTTTTTACTTCCTTGGGTGTGATGCTGATATCTGCGGCAAGGTTATTCTGTACCTGTCCGGCCAGCTGCTGGTTTTCCATCATTGGCCTCAGATCCCTTCTTATCTCTACCATGCTCTTCTTGAAGTATTCTTCAAGGTTCTCTTCCGAACCGGCCCTCATAACAAAATCATTGAGTCTTTCATCCAGCATACGGTTAATCTGGTCATTTGATATCTGTATACTGTCTAACCGGGCCTGGTCCAGAAATAGCAACTGAACCAGCAGGTCTTCGAAAACCTCGCATCTTATTGTTTCTTCCGGCCGGTTGTCGCCCATGGCAGCCTGCTGCAGTACCATGTTCTCAACATCGGATAAGAATACCGTTTCATCCCCTACAATGGCTGAAACTTCATCAATAAGCCGTTGTGAATATCCGGCAGTTGTAAATATGATAAATATAAAAAAGCTGGCTAATATGCGATTGAGTATTTTCATCTGTTTAAAATTTTTAGTTTAGTGAAAATGAAGAAACTAAAAATTTCTTCACATTCAGGAACTCCCGATGAATTTTAATCATTTTTCTTATGCGTATTTTAAAATGTTAAAATTCATGGTCGTTTCATTTTTTTATCCTTCTTTCTTAAATAACTTCCTTATTAATAATTTATTATAACTTTAATTAAATTCCACTTTCTGCTACTGCAGTATCCTGAAACTGTTTTCTTTTATTCCTTCATTATATATGCCGTTTTCAAGTTCCTGCAGAAAACCTATCTTCCTGTTGTTTATTATAATGGTTTTGATATCGTCCCTTACATATTCAATTGGTGCCAGAGCTCCGCTGAGTCTGAAATCACGGATGTTGACAAAATAATAATAAGATGAATCACTGCTTTCATAGTACTGGTTATTTCTCAGAAAATGTGTTATATCATCTATTTCTTCAGGTAGTTCCCTTAACATAATATTGATACTTACCCATCTCTCACCGAAATCGTCAAATTTATCAGCAAACTGGTATGCATAACTTTCCAGGTTCTGTAAATCGGCCTGGTTATCTGATCTGAACCATGCCCTTGCTCTTTCAATATTCGGGGCCTCTGCTGGCAGTTTCAGAAAAAGGATCTTCACTATGCTGTTCTGTAAATTGAAGTTCTGTGTATGATTATCGTAATATTCCACTATTTCCTGCTCACTTACGGCAGTATCCATTTTCTGGAGCATCATCTGCTGTTCATACTGGTAGATCATCAGGTTAGCCCTTGTTTCCTCCAGTTTATTATCTATTTCCTGCTGGTATTCCTCTGACAAATTTACTTCAGCCTTATTCAGGATCAGTTGATTCCGCACCCACCTTTCTATATAATTTCGTGCAATACTTATACTGTCTTCCTCTGTGATACCATTTCCTGTCCTTACGGGTATCTGGTCTGCATAAAGGTAGCTGTCGCCAACATAAGCCACTGCTGTGCGGTTGCCCCCGGACTCATACCTGGTACATGAAAATATTATCAGTATAATAAGACTGATTGCAGATATATATTTCATCATTTTCTTATTTCCCTTTTTAATTCCTCCAGCACAGACCGGTTTACCGATACATCATATTTATCCCTGAGCTTGCTGAGCCACTGCTCTTCAAGGTATTCCTGGTAATCCGGTATAATAATGCTTTTAAGATCTTCAAGAGGCACAGGCCTCTCTTTTCTTATCTCCAGAATGTCAACAAGTATTATACCATTATTATGTTCTGTCTCTTGTATGCCCTCCTTCCATTTTATTTCTTCCGGCATTTTATCCTCACTTTTGGTCCAGGAAGCTTCTGTTATATCCACCAGGGTATCTTTCCCTGATATTGCTTTGTCCATTATTTCTGAATAAAAATCCTCACTGTCATGTTTTCTTTTAATGATCCTTGTCAGCCTCCTGGTCTTTCTTTTCCCTGCATTTCTGTCTATTTCATATAATCTGACCTTTGCCCGGGGAGAAGTCATGAATTCATCCTTCCTGCTTTCGTAATAAGATGACAGCCCGGAGCTGTCGTTTACTGATCGTTGCCAGATAAGACTGTCACTCATCTCGAAGAATAATATACCGTCGTAAAATTCATTCATAAGGTACCTGAATTCGGGGTATTTTTCTTCCAGCCTGGAGTCCTCATACTCAATCAGGTGCTTATATACTTTCATATCCAGCAATTCATTGATAAAAACCAGTGAATCATATGCAGGTACCTGCCCGCCCTTTTGATTTATATACATGGCAAAATCTCTCATACTGCATTCCTCGGATGCAAATGAATACAGAATATTATCAGGCACTGAGCCGGTATCTTTGAATTTCTGACCATGCCTGAAGCTTGAATCGGCTTTTTCATAAAACCACTCCAGGGCGTTGCTGTTCAGCTTGAAATTATATTCCTTCTTAAGCTTTTCGGCAAATGACTTCCTGCTCAAATCCATCAGGTAGGAGTGGGAGAGCCTGCTTTCAAGATATTTCTTTGCTTTTTCAAACGAGGATAAGGGTTCTTTGTCAAGCCTTTGTATTATATGCCATCCATAAACTGTCTTTACCGGTTTTGTATATTCATTATCCCTCATCAGCTTAAAAGCGGCAACGCTGAATTCATGTATCATTTCACCGCTTCCAAACCATGGTAGTTCACCACCACCGGGTGCTGACATATTGTCGTCGGAATTTTCCCTGGCCAGTTCACCGAAATCAGCACCTTCCTCAAGTAATTGATAAAGACTGTCAATCTGTTGCTTTGCCCTTATCCTTTCTTCCTCTGTGCTGCCAGGAGGTGTGGCCTTCATAATATGTGCAACCTTTATCCTTCCCGGGTTGGGATTTTTATCCTGGATCTTTATAATATGGTAACCACTGGATGTCCTGACAGGCATGGAAAGCTCTCCTGTCTCCATGCCGTAGGCAGCATTCTCAAAAGGCAGCGGTGTCTGGAAAACAGTGAAATAACCCAGGTTGCCGCCGTTCATGATTGCAGACGGATCATCACTGGCCCCTTTGGCAACAGATTCAAAAGGCTCACCCAGTTTTATCCTCTGCCTTATGTTCATCGCTTTATTATATGCCTTCAGGGTATCTTCTGCAGGAGCATCAACCGGGCACTTAACAAGGATGTGATAAGCGTTGATCTCTGTTTTATATCTTTCATATGCCTTTTCCAGCAATTCTTCCTTTAGCTCGTTGTCAGTGAGATAATTCTTTGCCAGCTGTTTCCTGTAGCCTTCTAATTCATTCTTAAAAGACCCGGTTTTGTGTAAGCCGGCACTTTCAGCCGCCTCTACTTTCAATCTCAGCCTGGTGTAGAGATCAAGGTACTCTTCAATTTCAGAATACTGATCACCTGCATTATTCTTCAGGTACAGCCATTTAAACTCTTCTTTGCTTACCTCCCTGTCATTAACCTTAAGAAGGATATTATCATTCTGGGCCTTTGCAATTATTGAAAATAATAAGGCGATTGTAAAAATTATAAGCTTGCTGGTCTTCATAATATTACTGTTGATGCCCGGGATATTACCTGCTGTAGTTTGGTGCTTCCCTGGTAACGGTTACATCATGCGGATGACTTTCTATGATTCCGGAATGTGTTATTTTAACAAAACGGGCGTCTTTCAGGTTTTTAATATTTTTTGCACCGCAATAACCCATGCCGGCTCTCAGTCCTCCAATCATCTGGTAAACAACTTCAGATAAGGTGCCTTTATAGGGTACCCTGGCTGCTATACCCTCGGGTACCAGTTTATTAATGTCATCTTCAATATCCTGGAAATATCTGTCATTGGATCCTTGCTGCATTGCTTCGATAGATCCCATACCCCGGTACGATTTAAATTTACGGCCGTTATAAATAATTGTTTCACCCGGCGATTCTTCTACTCCGGCAAAAAGTGATCCTGCCATTATTGAATCAGCACCTGCGGCAATGGCTTTTACTATGTCACCTGAATAACGTATTCCCCCGTCAGCTATTATGGGCAGGCCGGATCCCTTCAGTGCCTTGGCGACGTCATATATGGCTGATAGCTGAGGTATACCAACACCAGCCACTATACGTGTAGTGCATATTGAACCCGGACCAATACCTACCTTTACTGCATCAGCTCCTTCGTCAGCCATCATTTTAGCTGCTTCAGCAGTACCTATATTGCCTGCAATGACTTCAATGTCAGGGTAAGATTTCTTTATTTCTCTCAGTATGTTTATTACATTCTCTGTATGGGCATGTGCCGTATCTATTGATAATGCATCAACACCGGCCTTAATAAGAGCCTCAGCTCTTTCAAGAGTGTCAGGAGCAATTCCTACTGCCGCTGCCACCCTTAAGCGTCCCTTGTTATCCTTACATGATGAAGGCCGGTCTGCTGTCTTTGTTATATCCTTGTAAGTTATTAGTCCAACCAGCTGATTTCTGTTGTTTACAATGGGCAGCTTCTCTATTTTGTGTTTCTGTAATATGTGAGCTGCCTTGTCCAGATCTGTCTCCTGTTCTGTGGTAATAAGATCAGTGGTCATTATATCGGATATCTTCTTGGTCATCTCGTTTTCAAAGCGCAGATCCCTGTTGGTTACAATACCTACCAGGATATTATCATCCCTGATAACAGGTATGCCACCTATCTTATACTCTTTCATCAGACTTAGGGCATCTGCAACAGTGGCGTTAACACCTATGCTTACAGGCTCCATTATCATTACATTCTCAGCCCTTTTAACCTTTTTGACCTGCATTGCCTGCCTTTCAACAGACATATTTTTATGAATAACACCTATTCCTCCTTCACGGGCAATGGCTATGGCCAGTTCAGCTTCCGTCACCGTATCCATTGCTGCTGAAATTATTGGTGTGTTCATTGAAATATTACGGGTAAATTGTGTGCTGAGATTTACCTGCCTGGGCAAAACCTCCGAATAGGAAGGTATAAGAAGTACATCATCGAAGGT
>JBKHBA010000249.1:0-4122 GCA_046542595.1 Bacteroidales bacterium
AATATAGAACCGCCTTTACGCCTGTCTCTGACCCCATATGTCTCTGCTTACCTGGAGCAGGATCCTGGCGAGCCGGGTGCAGGTTTTACATATAACGGTGGACTCGACCTTAAATACGGGATAAATGAATCTTTCACACTTGATGCTACACTTGTACCTGATTTCGGACAGGTGCAGGCTGATGACAAAGTGCTTAACCTGAGTCCCTATGAAGTGAAATATAATGAGAAGAGACCCTTCTTTATGGAAGGAACAGAACTGTTCAGTAAAGGTGATGTTTTTTATTCAAGGAGAGTGGGTTCACAACCACAGGCTTATTACGACGCTTATGAAGAAGCCGGTACAGGTGAAGAAGTAATATATAATCCGCAGGAATCATCATTGATAAACGCAACAAAGATATCCGGTCGCACAAAATCAGGACTGGGAATAGGAGTGTTTAATGCAATGACTAACTCAATGTATGCAGTTATCGAAGATATGGAGACATCAGAGACACGTAAGGTGATGACTGATCCCTTCACTAACTATAATATGATTATACTTGACCAGAGTCTTAAAAATAATTCCTACCTGAGCATGTTTAATACCAATGTATGGAGGAATGCAGAGAATGATGAAAATTTCTATACGGCTAATGTAAGCGGTACTGAATTTATGTTGCAGGATGAGTCGAGACAGTATTCAATCTCAGGTAAGCTGGCAGTGTCACAAAAATATTTTAAAGATATTGATAATGATTTTGGCCATGCATACCGGCTGCAGGCCGGCAAAACAGGTGGCGCCTTCCGTATTGAATATGAGCTGGAAGCCTTATCAGATACTTATGACCATAACGATATGGGATACATGAGGAGGAATAACGAGTTACAGAACCAGTTCAGTGTATCTTATAATATTTACCAGCCCTTCTGGAAAATACTGGATATCAGGAATTCACTTACCTACAGGCACCAGATGCTGTATAACCCGAGAGTTTTTACAGGCTCTGAGTTTAATTTCAGCTCTAATTTTACTTTTATCAATCATCTTACTGTTTTCCTGAGAGCCGGATATAAACCCGATGGTTCGGATGATTATTTTGAACCCCGTGTTGATGGCTGGTATTATCACCGGGGCAGGGAGCTTTCGGGCAGTATTTTTTTATTCAGCGACCGCAGTAAAAGATTTTCATATAATTTACGCAGCAGCTATAAAACCATATGGTCTCCCTACAACCAGTATCAGTACACATTTTCTTTCAGCCCTACATTTAAAATATCGGACAGGTTCTCAATGAATTATGAGTTTGAGATCAAGAATAATATAAATGATATAGGCTATGTTGATGATGTATCAGAACCGGAAGAAATAATTTATTTTGGACTAAGGGATAATACGACTTTAGAAAATAAGCTGCAGACAGCTTATATCTTTACAGCTGATTCATATTTGTCATTGAGACTGCGCCATTACTGGTCCAGGGCCGATTACCTTGATCAGTATTATACCCTTAATACTGACGGATCACTGGATCCCGGCAGCCATGATGGGAATTTTGATTATAACTATAATGCATGGAATATTGACCTGGTATATACATGGCGATTTGCACCCGGGAGCGAGATGTCAGTTGTATGGAAAAATTCCATTTACTCGGGTTCAGACCGGATATATTACGACTTCAGTGAAAATATAAAGCATATGTTTGACTCGGGAATGGGAAACAGTATATCTCTGAAAATATTATATTATCTTGACTGGATGTATTTCCAAAAAAGAAATTAATTTTGTGAAAAATTAAAATCCGGGCTTCTATGATACAGAGAATACAGACGCTTTACCTGGCTGCTGCTTCTGCTCTTTCGGTTTTCCTGCTGAAAGGCCCAATAGTCAGGCTGGTAGCAGGGGTAACTGAAACCTATGAACTGAATTATAAAGGCATCTACAGGATTGATAGCGGTATTACCACAGGGCTTATTGAAAAAAGCCTTCCGCTTCAGATTATTCTTATTGCTGTACCTGTATTATTCTTTATAGCCATCTTCCTTTATAAGAGGCGTAAGCTGCAGATGCGTGTGACAGTGTTTGCAAGCCTCCTGCAGGCTGGCTCTTTCCTGCTGATATTGTTCTATATCTTTTATGCGGGTACAAAGATGGATGCTGAACTGATTTTCAATATAAAACTTATATTTCCTGTTGCAGGTGCAATACTGGGCTACCTTGCTTTCAGGAATATCCTGAAAGATGAGTTGCTTATTAAATCCTATGACAGGATAAGATAATCCTCAGTAAGGCCAGGGTATCCCGGAGCTTATCCTTTATAATACGGTCATTATGTAATTTGCAAGGGCTTACACAGTATAAGCAGCCAGCCCCGGAGCTTATGCTTTATTATAAGTATATGATGTATCCCGGCCTACAGTATAACCAGGTGGTCCTGGTCGGTTATCTTTTCACAGTAATGACATTTTAATGCCACATCTTTCTTTGATACTACCCTGAACCTGGTTGTTACCTGTTCAAAATTAGTGATGCATTTGGGATTAAAACATTTTGCTATGCCTGTAATATAATCGGGCACCTTTACTACATTCTTGTCAACAACTTCGTACCCCCTGATAATATTGAGCTTTGCCTCAGGTGCAACAAGTGCTATACGGTTTATGTCATCATCCTCGAAAAATATACCTTCAAGCTTAATAATAGCTTTATGTCCCAGCTTTTTACTCTCAAGGTTGGTTCCAAAGGTTATCTGGTTACTTATTTTGTCCAGTCCAAGGATCTGGATAACCTTAAATAAAGCGGATGCCGGTATGTGATCAATTACTGTTCCGTTCTCTATAGCGCTGACACTTAACTGTTTCGGTTCTTTCATGATTATAGTATTTTATTTCAGGTCAAGTAAACGGGTGAGAATAGCCTGCCTTGTGTATACCCCGTTGAGGGCCTGCTGGAAATAATATGACTTTGTATTTACATCTACATCACGGTGTATCTCGTTGACCCTGGGCAGGGGATGCAGTACTTTAAGATTCTCCTTTGTGTCACGCAACATATGATTGCGAAGAACATAAACGTTCTTAACCTTCTCATATTCCATTGGGTCGCTGAATCGCTCTTTTTGTACCCTTGTCATGTAAATAACATCGGCCTCCTTAATAATATCAGTGAAATCAGAATGTTCATAATATTTTAATCCAAGGCTGTCAAGATAAAGCTTGTATTCAACAGGCATTTTTAATTCGTCGGGGGAAATGAAATTGAAAGTGGTATTCCACCTTGACATAGCCATTAACAGTGAATGTACGGTACGGCCGTACTTAAGGTCGCCAACAAGGAAGATATTCAGGTTATCAAGACTTTTCTGTGTTTTTCTTATGGAATACAGGTCCAGCAAGGTTTGCGTGGGATGCTGGTTGGCACCGTCACCTGCATTTACAACAGGTACATCAGCTATCTCGCTTGCCATCCTTGCACTACCTTCAACAGGATGGCGCATGACTATCAGGTCGCAGTAATTATTTACCGTGCGTATGGTGTCATTCAGTGACTCCCCCTTTGTTACACTCGATGAAGAAGCATCGGTAAACCCGATTATTTTCCCGCCAAGCCTGGAAATTGCACTCTCAAAACTGAGGCGGGTGCGTGTTGAGGGTTCAAAGAAAAGGGTGGCAATAACACTGTCTTCCAGCAAACGCTGGCTTGGTTCTTTTTCAAATTTTTCGGCCAGATCGAGAATGGATACCATCTCATCGGTACTCAGATCATCAATCGAAACCAGGCTCTTATTCTTCATTAATCATTTTTTTAGGTGATTAAATATTACTTGACGCGACAAAGTTAAGAACAATGCAATAATTTAACTTATATGTTAATAATTTATTAATAAATCAGTATAAGATTATTAATCATTCACCTTTTTAAAATCAAGTTTTTCAATTAAGGAAAGCTTTTCAGCTATGAACTTCTCCTCTGATGCCCTGCAATGTATCTTCAGTGAACAGTCAATCTTAAAAAGCTGTTCACTCTGCCTTAGCTTATACTCCCTGATAAATCTCATTACATTATTCATAGCGGCATACGGGAAGTTTAAAAGGAAGCTGCATTCAATAGTTCTTTTTATTACAGATGCGTTTTCCA